>JAZQDA010000001.1:0-5342 GCA_045546535.1 Clostridia bacterium
TCTGTCAGGGTGCTTGATAAGATTTTTGATTATAACATTTCTTTTGAAACTTTAGATGGGATTCTTTGTCATAACGGAGAACTCCCTCTTGGCAAATATATTCCAAACACAAAAAAAGATTTCAAAATTCTCGACGAAGAAATCGAAAACTGCTATACAGACCGCTCTAAAAGTGCAACACTGTTACCTGCGACTTTGGAGGGTTGCGTAGTGAGAATAAGTGACCTTATAGCCTATATAGGAAAAGACAGACAAGATGCGATAAGAGCAAAAGTCATTGACTCTGATGAAATTTTTGACGGCGGAAATCTCGGCAGGTTCAACGCATCAATTATAAACAATCTCATAGTTAATATAGTTGAAAACAGTTTTGATAAGCCCTATATTATGCTTGATAATGAATACTACGAAGACCTAAAACTCAGTATGGAACAGAATTATAAATACATATACTTAAGCGATGAAGTCAAAAATGTGCGTGAGGAATATATAAAGCCGATGTACAATATGCTCTATGAAAAACTTTTGTCAGATTTAAAGAAAAATGACAAAAAATCGTGTATTTTTACACATCACATAAACTATATTTCAAAGCATCGTGCTTTTTATAATCCAGACAATTATTTTGAAATGAATACCTGTGACGATATTGTTATAGACTATATTGCAAGTATGACAGACGATTATTTTTCTGATTTATTTGTTCACTTTTTCCCCAGCGAGAAAAAACCTGAATATAAATCGTATTTTGACAGTAAAAACAAATAAAAATATGTGGATTTTTATGCAAAAATATGATATGATTTCAGTATCGTATATGTTGTTTAAATTTATTGTAAACAAATCGGAGGTACTTATGAAACTTAAAAATGTAGTAGAACTTCTAAACGGCAAAGTAATCGGGTCGGCTTATGACGAAAACAAAGAGGTCCTTTCAGCATGTGGAAGTGATCTTATGAGTGATGTTCTTGCGTTTGTCAAAGACCAGGCTCTTCTTTTAACAGGTCTTGTAAATCCGCAGGTTGTAAGAACTGCTGAAATGATGGATATGAAAGCAATAGTGTTTGTAAGAGGAAAATGCCCGGGCGATGATATAATATCTCTTGCAGACGATGCAGGTATTGCAATTATTTCTACGGAATTACCGCTTTATATCACATGCGGAAAATTGTATTCAGGTGGTTTGTACAATATTCAGGAGGGCTGATATGAACTCATATAAAGTTCAATATAGCATTGACGGCGAAGACTTTTCTGTAGCGGGAGACGCATCTCGTAATCTAAAAAAAATTTTGCAAAATCTTGGAGTTGCTCCCCAGATTATACGTAAAGCCACAGTTGCTATGTATGAGGGCGAAATCAATATGGTAATTCACGCTGACGGAGGCGTGATAGATGTTGAGATAACTCAGAATAAAATACATATGTTTTTGAGGGATAAAGGACCAGGTATCCCAAATATTTCTCTTGCTATGACAGAGGGCTATTCTACAGCAACCGATAATGTAAGAGAACTTGGTTTCGGTGCAGGTATGGGACTTCCCAATATGCAAAAATATACCGATTATATGAATATTACAAGTGAAATCGGCGTAGGTACAACTATCGAAATGATAGTAAATATCAGCGCTTAAATTCACTTTACGGAGGTGTTTATTTTGAATAGCAATAATATACACTCAGTAACTTTAGACAAGGATAAATGCAAAGGTTGTACAAACTGCATTAAAATGTGTCCTACACAAGCAATACGTGTACGAAACAAAAAAGCAAAAATCATAAAAGATTTGTGTATTGACTGCGGTGAATGTATAAGAGTTTGTCCTTATCATGCAAAAAAAGCGATTACAGACTCTTTTGATATACTAGGTAACTACAAATATAAGATTGCTCTTCCTGCACCTGCATTTTACGGGCAATTTGATAAAGCGACAAGCATAAATTCAATACTTCACGGAATTTTAAAAGCGGGATTTGATGATGTTTTTGAAGTGGCATATGCTGCTCAAATCATAACTCGCAAAACTCAGGAACTTTTAGATAGCGGTGAACTTACTGCTCCGATTATAAGTTCAGCTTGTCCTGCAGTAGTAAAACTTATTACAACAAAATATCCAAGCCTTATTGATAATATAATTCCTCTTATTTCACCTATGAATTTAGCGGCAAAACTTGCACGAATTATAGCGGAAGAAAAAACCGAATACAAACACGAAGAAATTGGTGTTTTTTTTATAACACCGTGTGCAGCAAAAGCAACTTGTACCAAACTTCCTCACGGTCTTAAAGAAAGTTGCATAGACGGCGTGTTTTCTTTTAAAGATATGTATTTGAAAGTAGTTCCGCACTTAAAAAACAGTGATAATGAAGAAGATATATCATACGCCGATTTCAAAGGCGTTTGCTGGGCAAACAGCGGGGGAGAGGTTACATCTCTTAACATTTCAAATTACATAGCAGTTGATGGTATACATAATGTTTTGCAAGTGTTTGATGAAATAGAAAATGATAAACTTGCAGATGTCCACTATATTGAGGCATTGGCGTGTGTGGGAGGTTGTGTCGGCGGACCGCTTACTGTTGAAAATAATTTTGTGGCGCAGACAAGAGTTAAAAAAATGGCAAAAACTGCATCAGGCAGGACCCCTGAATATGTTCCTGTAATTAATGTCAGATGGGAAACTGATGTTGTTTCGAGAAAGCAGAATACTTTAGATGATGATATGTTCGTTGCTATGCAGAAACTCTCTAAAGTCAACGAAATTTATGAACACCTTCCAAAACTTGACTGCGGTTCGTGCGGTGCGCCAAATTGCCGTGCTCTTGCAGAGGATATCGTCAGGGGATACGCCAAAGAATCTGACTGTATTGTTAAATTTAAAGAGCGTATAGCCGAGATTGCTAATGAAATGCTTGGAGTTCAAAGCGAGGATTTTTGATATGAAAGTAAATGAACTTACAAAAAAACTTAAACTTACTGTACTTTGTGAGGGAAATAATTTTAACACTGAAATCACTGGCTGTTTTGCAGGAGATCTGTTAAGCCTTGCTATGTCAGGTGTCGTTTCGGGTAATGCGTGGATTACAGTTCAGACAAATATGAATATACTCGGTATTGCATCTCTTACCGAATCATCATGCGTAATAGTAGCAAATTCAATGAATATCCCCGAAGATGTCATAAATAAGGCAAAAGAAGAAAATATTACACTTTTAAAATCAGAAAAAACAACATATGAACTTTGTTGTCTTATAGGTGAAAACATATGAATTTATATTATGATTTTCATATCCATACTTGCCTTTCTCCGTGCGGCGATAGCGATATGACTCCGAATAATATAGTAAATATGGCAATTTTAAAAGGTCTTGATGCAATCGCAATAACTGACCATAATCACGCAGGAAACGTTTTGGCGTGTATGGAAGCAGCAAAAGATACAGATCTTTTGGTAATAGGCGGAATGGAAGTTGAAACTAGCGAAAATATACATAGCATTGTTTTGTTTGAAGATGTTGATGCTCTTTTTGAACTCGAAAAGAAGATCCATTCACTTCTTCCGTCAATAAAAAATAAGACCGACATTTTTGGCGATCAGATAATTATGGATTCTAATGACGATGTCGTATCTTACGAAGATAAATTTCTGGTTACTGCTGCAAATATTGATATTTTTTCGTTGTATGAAGAAGTTACAAGACTTGGCGGCGTTATTTTCCCTGCACATATTGATAAAAAGTCATACAGTATAATTTCAAACCTTGGTTCAATACCCCAGGAATTGAAATTCGGTGCAGTTGAAGTGAAATTTGGCGAAAGTGCAAAATTATATGAATCTGATTTTAAAGTTATAAAGAATTCAGACGCTCATTATCTTTGGGATATTTCGGAAAAACAACATTATTTTAGTGTAAAAAATAAGACAAAATACGATGTTTTATCTAACTTGAAACAAAAATAGAACAAATTATTGTGCAATTAGACGAAAATAGTTAATTTATTAACAAAATCATAGCGAAAATCAGTCTGATATGTTATAATGTACGAGTTGGTTTTTATTATTTATTTCAAAATTTTTATACAATTTACAAGGAGGGTTTTTAAATGAGTGAAATAAAGGCTCCGGCTTTTAAAGACACTGCTGAACAGAGCGCAAAACTTCAGGAAGTTATTGCAAAGTATAAAGGCACTGACGGTGCTCTTATCCCTGTTCTTCATGAGGCTCAGGAAATCTATGGTTACATTCCTTACGAGGTACAGCAGAAAATTTCTGACGGTCTCAATGTGCCCATGGCAGAAATTTATGGCGTAGTAACATTCTACACACAGTTTTCAATCTATCCCAAAGGCGAATACAAATTCGCAGTTTGTCTTGGTACCGCTTGCTATGTAAAAGGTGCTGGCGATATTATTGACAAAATTAAAACCAGACTTGGTATCGAAGTTGGTCAGTGCACTGATGACGGTAAATTCTCACTTGATGCTACACGTTGTATCGGTGCTTGCGGTCTTGCCCCAGTACTCACAGTTAATGATGATGTATACGGCAGACTTACTGTAGATGATATAGACGGCATTTTAGATAAGTATATGAACTGATTGGTGTAAAAATGGTCGAAATATCACTTCATATCCTCGATATTGTTCAGAATTCCATAAAGGCTGGTGCAACACTTGTAGAAATTTGTGTCAGAGAAGATGTTGAAAATAATCTTTTATCGGTAACCGTTAAAGATAATGGTTGCGGAATGGATAAAGAATTTTTAAAAGATGTAACAAGTCCTTTCCGTACCACCCGTACAACACGAAAAGTTGGTCTTGGAATTTCAATGTTCAAAAGCGCTGCTGAGTTAACCGGCGGGAATTTTGAGATTGATTCTGAACTAGGAAAGGGAACGGTACTAACAGCCAACTTTGTATATGACAGTATAGACAGGCAACCTGTTGGCGATATGGCATCAACTATGGTTACAATCATACAGGGTGCCCCCGATATCGACTATGTATACACACATTTGTTTGGAGATAATCAGTTAGATTTTGATACACGCCAGATACGAAGTGTTCTTGGCGATGACATTAAACTTTCAGAACCGGATGTTTTATCCTGGATGGAAGATTATATCAAAAATGAAACCGAAAATATTTACGGAGGTGCAGTATAAATGAAAAGTTTAGCAGAACTTGAACAGATCAGAAAGCAGACTTTAGCAAAAGTTAATTTGAGAAAAGATGATGACGACAGTATCAGAGTAGTAGTAGGTATGGCTACATGCGGTATTGCTGCAGGTGCAAGACAAGTCGGAGGCCAAGCGGTCTTAGGAAGACAACACTTAGCTAC
>JAZQDA010000002.1:0-8752 GCA_045546535.1 Clostridia bacterium
AGATGTACTTCTTTGCACTCTTGCGGAGCATCTGGCAGATTTCTTTCTTGTTGTCCTCGATAACAACAGAATTTTCAGGAAATTCTTCGCCATCATCGCAGTACCAGTCTTCTCTCGTCATCCATTCACGGTTGTGAATTACATACCCAACATCCTCAAATACCGTGCTGATTGCTGCACCGTGGGTAATGCGAACCGGTGTATAAAGTTTTCCCTTGTAGGTTCTGATTTCCTCTGCGAACATACGGAAGTCGCACTTTTCGCTTCTGTAATCCTCGTATGAAGTCATTCCATCCTGAACACTCTGCATATCGTGTACGATAAATGCAACAGGAAATTCTTCCTTGGTCAACTCTGTGCAACTCACGGACAGGACATCTTCAATCTGTCTTTTCCTTATGTTTCTGTGTCTCTTTGTGGGTAAAAATTTCTGATTGTAGTAGTAATTAACATTGAATTTCATATCTCAATATCTCCCTTTTCGTGTTATTCCGTCTTATCTATAAGACTAACAAAAATAGTCGAACTCTTTAATACCGCCGGATTCTTCTACATATCGCTTGCATTCTTCAATCGTGAACTCGTCACCATAACCACCGCAGCCGGTCTCTGCATCGTATTCTCCGTAGTGGTCAGGGTTATCAAAATGTGCAATAATCATCTGCACAAGGTTTTCAATGTTGGTCTTGGGTTCGTAGCCTTCCTCTCTCACCCAATCGGCAATGCGGTCACAGTCGCATTTCTTTTCTTCTGGTGTGTCCGGTTCATAAGTCCATCTGCCATATACATCAACCATAATCGCATCTCCTTTACATTACATAGCAGGGAATGACGGTTGCCATCGTTGCCATTTTCTCCGCTGCTTGCATTATCGTATTGTATCTTCTTTCTTCGCTCTCCCAGCCTTCAACGCCCTTAAAGAGTTTTTCATAGGTTTCAACGGGGCGCAGGTTGTGCAAGTAATAAGGCTTTCCGTCGCAGATAATGAAGCATTGCATCAACTCCGAATCTCCCCAGATGCCACACTCTTTTAATTTCTTGAAGTAGTCCATCTGCTCTGCCGGTCTCAACTCTCTGTACGGCTTTACGTCTCTGACCACTCCGCAGGTCTTGTCTCGCTCATCCTTAACGGTGATTGAATGAGAACTTATCTTTACTCTTTTGTTCTGAATGTCTGCAATCTTCATTGCGCTGCCTCCTTGGTAACTCATTTACTATAATCATTGTAACACACTGCAATCCATTTGTCAAGGTGTTTTTCTAAATTATTTTTAAAACTTTTGAAAATCACCCTTTCCGGTGCAATGGGTTATCTCTTTTATCTGTATATATTATAACACACTGCAAGCAGTATGTCAAGCATTTTTTCAAAATTATTTATAAAAATTTACCCACGATATTCTCCGGCAGCCTTGCGACGTGCGATGTCTGCTCGAATCAGGTCTTTCATATATCCAGCCTTGTTAGGCAGTGTTTCCAAAAATTCAATAATATCATCATCCTGTGGTGTGAACACTCGGAAGTTGATATTTTTGCCGTGCTGCTTGTTATAGTCCTTTTGGGAGGCATAGTTTGTAGCCTTGCTGTACTCCCTCTGTCTCTGGTTCTTTCTCTCTCGTGCTTCCTCGTCTGTAAATCTGCGTGTTGCCATCTGCATCTCCCTTTATCATTTTAGGCTCTTTAAATACTTCTGTCTTTCCTTTTGGCTACCCATCTGGGTGATTGTCTTTGTGTGACCGTCAAGGTCTTTAATCGGCGGTGCTGGCGGTGTCAAAGCCTCTTTGATACCATATACCGCCCATACAAGCAAAATCAAAATTACCACTACAAGGTACATCACATCACCTATACTTTCTCATAATCTTATCAATGCGTTTCTGATTGTTGGCGAACACTTGCTGCGTTCTCTCGTCACTGGTTTTTGCTGGCGGTTTAGGTGGTGTGTATCTATCAATCAGTCCAGCCACTCCATAAATTGCGCCGATACCAAGAAGAATTAAAACCGGCATATGCTCTCCTTATCCCTCGTACTGGTTGTCAAATTCATCAATCGCTTGCACAATATCCACAAGCAGGTCTCTTACTTCCGCTATCTCTCCGTTGTCATAGTCAACGGCGGCTTGCTGCAAAGCCTTTACGATTTCTTTGTCTTTCAGTTGACCATTTTTGAAAAATCTCATCTCCATAATTGATTCTCCTTAATGTTAATTCATTTTTATTCTTGCTCTATATGCCAGTCATATGATAACTTACCACAAGAAGTCGCATCATCGAAAATAATGTCATCAATTTCTTTTCTTGTGGCATCATCTTCAACTTCAACGATTCCCTCAATTATTTCACGACCAATAGCAAATTCATATTTTACGGTTTTCATATTTATTCCCTCTTTTTATTTATTCAATGGTCACTGTGTTTCCATCATTGTCAAAACCACGGACATTATATATATGGGCTTCGTATACATCCCAAACTCCGTGTCGAAGAACCTCTAACCTTTGTTCTTTTGGGTTAAACCGAATAGGTCTATTAAATAAGTCCTTTTTACGCAAATACCACATTCCATCATCTGAATCATATCTTACAGAAGATACGAAATCTCCATATCCAAGTGTAAACTCGGCAAATATTGTTTTTCTATTACTCATATCTTATTCCCTCATTTACTGCTCCTTATTTCCAGTTACTAACCTTTTTGAAACATTCAACCACTTCATATACATTTAGTTCATATCTCGCCCAATCAATCGCCTGTTGTGCGGTCTCTGCATAACACGCCGCATATTCAAGTTCACTAAATGCTCCATCTCGTCTAAACGAGACAACAAAAGTCGTTCTACCCATATTGAATGCCTCACTTGTTAATGAGTTTGTCAAGCCACTGTTTTGCCTGAACATAATCTCCACGGTTGCAGTAGATTGTTGACATTGCGGTGATAATGGTTGCATCTGCTACCTCATTGTGGCAGCCGGGAGCGCAGGATTTAGGCAGGTCTGCCTTTGCCTCGTCACCCTCGAACTCAAAGCGGATAGTGTACTTTGCGTTGGTCTCTTTAACCGACTTGATACTCAATCCCTCGACGAGCCGTTCCTTCAGAATGTCAAGCATTGTCTTATCCATCTTACTTTGTCTCCTTTACAGAATGTGTTTTAGATTTTCCGTCTTGGGGTGTCCCCCTTAACTGTCTATATTATAACACACTGCAAGCAATATGTCAAGTAGTTTTTCTAAATTATTTTTAAAATTTTTAGTCCTCGTACTCCCGGTCAAGCACAAAATCGTATCTCTCCATAATATCATCCACGTAGTCAGTTCCGGGATTATAGACAAAGTAGGTCAGAATAATTGTGCCGTCGCAGGTCTCAAAATCCACGCTGCGATAACTGATATAATTATACTCTGTATCTTTGGTGTTAAGTACAATGCCATCGCCGTCCTGCTCTCTGTTAGTCACCATACCGATAACACGCTCAATAATGATGCTGTCCTGCTGGGTGCGATTTTCCAGAATCTCGGCGGTTAGTTCGTCGGTATCATAAATCAGCATATACTCGTAGCCGTTCTCGTAAAGGTCAAGCACGAAGGCATCCTCAATGCCGTAGTAGTCTGCAACCTCTCTGGGTTCTCCGTTGATAATAAAGGTGTTACCGCTGAAGGAAGTCTCTCCGATAATTCCATCGCCGGTGCTGCTCTGCTCGTCGGTCTGATTGTTTCCGCAAGCACAAAGACTGATAATCATAATAAACGCCATAAGGCAAGCAATAATCTTTTTCATTTCAAAAATTCCTTTCTTACTGTTTGATAATCTTTTTGGCTTTCCTGTACTCTCGCATATTGTCAAAGAAAACCCATCCATTGTTGGCTCTATCCGAATCCATAACCGGAAACCATCTGATATTATTTTTATTGAGTAATGAAAATTTGTCTTTTGGTACAAGCAGTTCCGCATAATACTCAATGATAAAATGTCCGATTTTCATTTACTGCAATTCTCCGATTTCTTCAATCTCAATCGCCTTGTATGGGTACTGTCCGACCCACTCATTAAAGCGATACAATTTTCCATCTTTGGTGTAAAGTCTGTTAAACTCAATGCCTTCCCACTCAATGCCCTTGTAGTTTTCAATGTCAAGAGGGTTTACGTGCTTATAGCCTTGTTTTTCCAGAATTGAACCGGCAGAAACATCATTGCCGGAAGGAAATTGAATTTTCCTCTTTGTCCTGTTTATTTTGGCTTGCATAGTGTTCTCCTTTCCAGAATCTTACAAACTCATTGCGACTAAATCCGCATTTGTGATTTTGTAATATCTTTTCTTTGAACCTTTCTTGAAAAATCCGTACTCGGTCTCGTTGCCCTCGGTGCTTACTACTTTAATTTTTCCTTCGTAACCACTCCAAGAGACAAACTTTCCGGCAATACCATCGAAAACCTTTCTTGCGGCTTCTGCGACTGCTTTCTCGTCGATAACTGCATCATACTGAATACGGCAAGATACTTTCTCATTTTCCGTTGATTCAAGGATAGCAACGATTTTGTCAAGTAAAATCATATTTTGCTCTGCTGTCCTGTTGTCATTAAAGGTCAGAGAAAAACAACTCATATATTCCTTGCCGTTCCATCCTCTGTCACTCCAAAAGAACAAATCCCAATCGCTGCCATAATGGACGTTGGTGCTGGTCTCTGCCGATACCTGATGAATGTCAAATTTTCCGATGAAAATGTCAAGTACATCTCGCAGAGACTTTCCGAAGGCTTCCTGCACTGCCTCAAATTCTGCACTCTTGTAGTAGTTATTTCTTTCCGTCTCGGTCATACCCTCAAAAAACTTGCGGTTGATTTCTTTCTGCTCATCCGATACATAGCGGTCAAAATGCAGGGAATGCACGGTCATTTTTCCGTAACCGGCATCAATCAACTTTGTTTCAAATCCTTTGATATAACTATAATCTCTGCTGATGTTCATAACATTTTCTCCTTACATTGCAAGAATAATTTTTTCTTTCAGTTCGGCAATTTGCTTTTCCTTTCGGTCAATTACCTGTGCGATAACATCCAAGACGGCATCGCATTCTGATTGTTTGGCTTCAAAATTGTTTCTCATATATTCCTTGCAGTCTTTCAACCTCTGCAATTCTTCTTCTCTTGCTCGAAGTTGCTTCTGCAAATTTCTTCTTACTTGGTTAATAGGCATAACGTTTTCTCCTTGTTTTCCGTGATAAAATACCTGTTTTATTGATTTATTCAAACATAGCGATATAATTTTCCATCGCTTCTGCCAAATTCTGATAGTCTCTCAACTTCGGCAGCACGTGCTTGTATGTTTCCTCAAATCTCCATTTACCGTGTTCTATGGTCTGATACCAAGCGGGTGCGCCCTGACTGCACTGTACCGGCTGGAAGTAGTTGGAGAACGGAAGTTTTACGCTGTCAACTTTTCCTTCTCGGTTGTTGATAACTTCCAGAATCACACCGTATTCGTCACAATATGCTTTCACTCTGTTTCCGTTCTTCAAAACAAAGTAGACACAATTTCCGATTACCTTGTGACCTCTGGGAACTTCGTTTGCAAACTTCAAAATGAACTTGATATTTTCCATACCGTTACGCCTCCTCTATGTGGGTGATTTCTGTGATACCTTTTTCCGCTGCCCTCATCGGAACACATTCTGCGATGGTTTCCACTTCAACCTCGCCCCATACTCCGTACTTTGAAAAGCCGGTGACTCTGAACTTCTTCATTTCGTTTTCTCCTTTACTGCTTCTTTGCGATTTCTTCCAATACCTTGTATAAGGTTCTGTAATAGTCGCTGTTGTAGGGATTTTCCGCTATGGCTGCCAACTGGTAAATGGCTTCTTCGCAGTCCTTCACGGTCTGCTCGTCGGGATTTTCCGATGCAAGATTGCAAAGAGTCTGGGCGATTTCGTCCGGGTAAATTTCCTTTTTAAAGTCTGCCATCTTTTCCGTCCCCTTTCTTACTTAACCATAAACCAAATGATGACCTTCAGAGCCTTTAACAGCCACGCCGGAGCATAGAAGATATTGGCGGCGATTTTTCCGACCAAGCACTGACCGTCTATGTATTCCTCTTTCATTTCCTTTGCACTTTTGACCTTGGCGGTCACGATGTTGATTGCTGCATAGAGACAAATAACTGCGATAATAAAGATTTTCATTTCAAATTTTCCTTTCTGTTGTGGCGGTGTTTTTCCGTCTTATTTGTTAAGGTTTAATTTTTAGTAAATGCGGTTCGTGTGTTCCTCTCATTTACTATAATCATTATAACATACTGCAAGCAGTTTGTCAAGTGTTTTTTTGAAATTTTTCAAAATTATTTTTAAAGTTCGCAGATGATAGCGAAAAAGTTATAATCGCTGTATGTAGGATTTTCCGTCAGGTTCTTTGCGTTTACCTCGGCAAAACTAACCAGCAGCCAGAGCAGGAGCAAGGCACAGAACACGGCGAAAATATCACCGGCTTTCTTGATTGATTTTTCCATCTCTTTTTCCTCTCTCCCTCTCTTAAAAACTGACCTGCTCGGTCACTTTGCATTCCGTTTCAAAGCACACAGCAGCGATATTTTCCACACTCTGCACGGCAATTTCACACATACAACGGAAGATTTTCCGGGCGTTGTACTTGTCATTAAATCCGATTCTTTCCGTGTCTCCGTTCTGACGGATAACCACCACGGCAAAGGGTGAAAACTTGATTTCCTGCTTTTCGTGTTCTTCCGGCATTTCGCCCACTTCGTAAAGATAACTGACCGTTGCAAAATTTCCGTTTCGGTATGCGCCAGCGATGAGCGAATGATTCCTTCCGAACTTTGAATATCTGCGGTTGACTTCGCCGCCGTTGGTGTAGTAGGCTTTCAAAGTTTCCATATCACCGGAGCAAGCAGCCATCCACAATTCGTCAATGGTCTTTTCCACTGCCATTTCTGCGGTAACTTTCCGCAATGCTTCGATATACAAATCATAGCCGTAACGGTCTCTGATTTCGTTTAATTTTTCCGTGTCCGGGTGTTCCTTATTTCTTGCGGCTTTCACAAGTTCGTAAACGGTCTTTTCTACTGCGGTCATTTCAAATTCTCCTTTTCAGATTACATAAAGCGGAGTCAATTCGGGATATTTTTCCTTGAATTTCTGCATCGCTTTTTCCTTGTTTCTTGCCTTGATAGTCTTGTATGGGTCTTGCGCCCAGCAAAAGCCTTGACCATCTGTATAAAATACTTTAAAACAAAATCTCATATATTTTCCTCCGGTCTTACTTCTTCGATGTTTTCCGTTATGTTGCTATAATGGTAAAGTTTTCCGGTCTCCACATCTTCAAATATTACATTCCACGAATAAACTTCAAACGGTGTAAAAATTTCGCCTCGGCAAATGTAGGGGTTTCGCTCGGTGTTGTAGTCAATACCAAGTTTTCCGTTTTTCTTCTTGACTTCAAAAATCGCTTCAATGTTTCTGGTTTTTACGGCATCTTCGATTTTCGGGAAGGTCTGGTGATTGCATATATAAACTTTTACTTTGCTGTTTTCCTGTAACATTTTCCGCTGTCTCCTTTTAAAACAGTAGTTCCGAGTTGCCGTTTTCCTTTTGGTATCTGTACCAGTTCAGCATTGAAATAAAATCTTTTCCGCTGATTCTCTCGACATCTTCCAACATTGCGCCGTTTTCGTCTGTGGTGTAGATGCAAACGCCATCTTCTTCCGGCTCGACTTTTTTATATCTTCCATTGTTTACCGGGATTCGGTTTCTCGTTGCTTCTCTTGCCAATTTTTCCACCGTTTCCTTCACCCTCTGGAGGTCTCCGTCAATGGTCACAACTTCCAATTTTCCGCTGCTGGTGAATAGTTTAATCATTTGAAAACTGATTTTATATTCTTTTCCGTTCTTCATTTTGAAAAGCCAGCCGGGAAAAACTTTTCCGCTTTCTTCGTCTTTCCATTCTGAATGCTCGTAACTTTCACATTCTCCCGCAAAAATTCCGTTGATGTATAATTCCATCATCTTTTCCTCCTCAATTCTTCGGTGTCTTGAATACGCAGCCAGTCCATACCTTTTCGGTAGTGCCTTGGCACTCGCCGCCAAATTTTCCGCAATTCTCGCACATCGGATTTACTTTTTCCGTCTGCTTCTGGGTGTTCTTTTCCATTGTTCCGGGTCTCCCTTTTCGTTTGGATTTTCGGGCGGTATTGCCGCCGCCCTTCGGCTTTTTCCTTTTCGGTTTATTCCGTTTCCTCGTCATCGGTCAGGCGGTCACGGATAGCAATATAAACGATTTTTCCGACCTTAACCGCCATAATTGCGGTGAGCATTCCGACTGCTCCAACGATAACCCAGCCGATATGGTCAGGGATTCTGCAAATCAATTCTAACATAAATTTTCTTTCCTTTCTTTTCGGTTTATGCTGCGATTGCTTCCAGTTCTTCGGCGGTGTTGACTTCGCCGGAGATTTTGCAAAGTGTTGCATATTTCAAAGTCTTTTCGGGTTCGCCCATCGGCTTATCATCTCGGACGGTATGCACGATATAAACGCCTTCGGTGCTTCCGGGTACGAGTTTGTCAACTCTCATCATCGGAATCTGTCTGCCGGTTTTCACGTTCCACTTGCAGCCCCATTCGTTTGTCTTGGTCTCGTATTCGGGCATATACCACAGTTTAAAGCGGATAATACAGCCGTTTTCCTGCTTCACGTCCTTAATCAAAGTTTTTTCGCCCCAAGTCAGAAAATATTGAAGGTCTAACT
>JAZQDA010000003.1:0-2350 GCA_045546535.1 Clostridia bacterium
ACGTTGTTGACCTTGCAAACTTTTTAAACTCAATGGGAGCAGATATACGCGGTGCAGGTACAGATATTATAAAAATCACAGGGGTAACACACCTGAGCGGAGGAACATATTCCATTATTCCCGACCAGATAGAAGCAGGTACATATATGGCTGCTGCTATGGCGACAAGAGGAAATGTGCTTGTTAAAAATATAATTCCGAAACACCTAGACTCAATTACCGCAAAGTTTGTTGAGATGGGTGCAAAGGTGGAAGAGTTTGACGAAGAAATCAGAGTAAATGCATCAGAATGTGTTCTCCGAAGTATTAAACTCAAAACTTTGCCCTATCCCGGTTTCCCGACAGATATGCAGCCGCAGATGGTAGTGGTACTCTCAACTGTCGGCGGAGAAAGCACAGTAACAGAAAGTGTGTGGGATTCCCGTTTTCAGTATGTGAAAGAACTCGAAAAAATGGGTGCAAGAATTGATGTTGACGGCTCTGTGGCAACAATTAAAGGCGGATTCCCGCTTAAGGGTGCAAGTGTATGTGCCACTGACCTTCGTGCAGGAGCGGGGCTTGTAATTGCTGCACTTGCATGTAACGGAGAAACAGAAATAACCAAACTCAGCCATATTGACAGAGGTTATGAACATTTTACCGAAAAACTTCTCGCACTCGGTGCAGATATAAAGCGAACAGATGATTGATATAATCACACTTTCCAGTTCGAGTTCCGGAAACTGCACTCTTATATCCGGAAATGGCACAAAAATTTTAATAGACATCGGAGTAAGTGTGTCGAGGGTTTGTTCTGCTCTTTCCGGGCTTGATATTTCTCCCGCCTTAATAGACGCGGTTTTTATCACTCACGAACACACCGACCACACATCAGGACTTCGTCTGTTTATGAAAAAGTACAGAGCGCATCTTTATGCCAATTCTCCTACAATGTCTAAAATTCTTTCTTCGCTGGACATAGATGGAGAAAAAATTCATACTGTTACAGAAAACGAGCATTATACTGTGGGAAATTTGACGATAACCCCTTTTCACACCCCGCACGACAGTGTATCTTCTGTCGGATACATAGTGGAGTCGGACGGCAAAAAATATGGAATAGCAACTGACACAGGAACGGTTACAAAAGAAATGCTTGTTGCTCTTTCAGGGTGCGAGGCAGTTTTAATTGAATCAAATCACGATGAGAATATGCTAAAAAGCGGCCCTTATCCGTATTATCTCAAAAAAAGGATTTTGTCAGATCTGGGGCATCTTTCAAATAAAAAATGCGCCTGGCTTGCAACACAACTTGCGATATGGGGAACAAAAAAGATATTGCTCGGGCATTTAAGTGAGCACAATAATACCCCGGAAATTGCATACAACGAGGTTTGTTCGTTGCTTACCCAAAACGGATTTGTACCCGGTGAAAATATTGTTTTAAAAGTGGCAAGTAAAAATGAAATAACAAAAATATAACCTGTATGAAATTTAATCATACAGGTTTTTTATTTGCAAAATATGTGTTGACATACTTTGTGATTTGTTATAAAATATATATGTATGTATGTTTCAAATTTTTGATATAAACGAAAATTTTTGTTTTCGTTTATGTCTGTAGTAATGATGGCAGATTTTTGCCGTGAAGAAAAGAAAACTTTAAAAGAAAGGAGTTGATAAAAATGGACTTTATTGGAATAATTTTAGCCGCTTTGGCACTTGTAATCGGTTTTGTAATCGGTTTTTCATACAGAAAGAAAATTGCCGAAGCAAAAATAGGCGGAGCAGAAAAGAAAGCAAATGCTATTATTGACGAAGCAAAGAAAACCGCCGAAACAAAAAAGAAAGAAGCACTTCTTGAAGCAAAAGACGAAATCCACAGAAACAGAAATGAATTCGAACGCGAACTCAAAGACAGACGAAGCGAAATAAGCAGACAGGAAAGAAGAATTCAGCAAAAAGAAGAAGCACTCGATAAAAAAGCGGAATCTTTGGAGAAAAAGGACGAAACTTTAAATGTTAAAATTAAAGAAGCAGAAGCCCTCAAAGAAGAAGCAGCAAAAGTAAAGAGTGCACAACTTGAAATTTTAGAAAGAATTTCAGGACTTTCCGTAGAAGAAGCAAAATCATTCCTTCTCAAAAATGTTGAGGCTGAAATCAGACATGAAACAGCAATGATGATTAAAGACCTTGAAACACAGGCAAGAGAAGAAGCAGACAAAAAAGCAAGAAATATAATAAGCGCAGCAATTCAGAAATGCGCTGCAGATCATGTAGCAGAAACAACAGTATCAGTTGTGGCACTACCTAATGATGAAATGAAGGGACGAATTATCGGCAGAGAGGGCAGAAACATAAGAACCCTCGA
>JAZQDA010000004.1:0-11813 GCA_045546535.1 Clostridia bacterium
CAAAGTTTGATTTTATATTAATTTGAGCCAGAACTCTTGCGGTACCCGAAAGCAAGGCAAAGGAAAACATTGCCTTGCTTTTCGACCGCTGCGCCTTTTCGTGCCATCCTTCATCTGCCACCGGCAGCGGAAGGCACAAAAACTACCAACTTCGCTTAGTCAGTTGGAAAAAGCACCTGACTTTATAAAAGTCTCGCTTCAAACACTCTAAATATGTACCATACAAAAAAAGATGCCAAAAGGCATCTTTTTTGTATGGACCATCAGGGGTATCATATGCTTCGCATCTGTTCTGCTCGTCGACCGTTTGCCTTGCAAACAGTACCCGACTTCGCACCTTTTGCTCAAAAAACAGTCCGCCGGACTGTTTTCTCTTTTCGCAAAACCCTCTCAGTGTTCGAACCCCTTGGTCTTTCATACAAAAAAAGATGCCAAAAGGCATCTTTTTTGTATGGACCATCAGGGGTTCGAACCCGGGACACCCTGATTAAGAGTCAGGTGCTCTACCAACTGAGCTAATGGTCCGTAAGTATTCAAATAATCAACATTGACTATTATACTCAAGTTATGGTAAAATGTCAATAGTTTTTTATAAAAGAAGGTGATTTTAATGGCAAATAAAACCGTTGGAATTATTTGTGAATACAACCCATTTCACTATGGACACAAGTATCATATTGAAATGGCAAAAAAAGTTGCGGGTGCAGACTCTGCAGTTTGTATTATGAGCGGAAGTATGGTGCAAAGGGGCGAACCTGCCATTTTTGATAAATGGGGAAGAGCAAAACAGGCAATTTCAGGTGGTGCTGACCTTGTCATTGAATTGCCTTCATACTATGTACTTCAGTCATCTGACAACTTTGCTTTCGGTGCAATTAAAATCCTTGATGAATTATCTATAGTTGATGCAATATGTTTCGGCTCTGAAACTGATGATATTAATTTATTAAAAAAAGCATCTGAAAAAATTCAGACTAAAGAATATTCCGACGCTTTAAAAGAAAGACTCTCTAAGGGTTTTTCATATCCGTCTTCAAGCGAATATGCCCTTTTAGAAGTGCTTGGGGAAGCAGATGAAAATTTATTCCTGCCAAACTCTACACTTGGAATTTCATATATATCTGCCATTCGCTCATTAAAATCGTCTATTAAACCTTATTGTATAAAGAGGGACAACGACTACCATTCATTTGAATCAGAAGACGAATTTTTGAGTGCACACGCCTTAAGATTTATGATTAAAAACGGTGCGGATTATTCGAAATATGCCCCCTCTTACCAAGGTCTTCCCACACACAGTTTAGAGATGGCGGAAAGTTATATTCTCGGCTTTTTCAGAAATGCAAAAAAAGAGGACCTTGAAAATATAAAAGGCTACGAAGAAGGGCTTTTTTCACTTGTTCAAAAAAGTGCTAAGATGTGCTTTGATGTGAATGAATTTTTTGCGTCATGCGTATCAAAGCGCTATACTCTGTCGAGAATAAAAAGATTTTGTATGTGCGCACTTCTGGGTATTTCTGGCGACCTTGAACCCGACTATGTGAGAGTGCTCGGTTTTAACAAAAGAGGAAGAGGACTTATAAAAGAAATAAAGAAAAAATCTCCTCTTACCGTAGTAACAAAAACTGCCGACTATAAAGGCAGTGATATGTTTGAAATAGACATAAGAGCGACAGATTTTGCATCACTTTGTTCATCGGATAAAGACAAAAGACTTTGTTCAAAAGATTTTACCACACCGCCATACATTGAAAAGTAATAATAACCCCCTTTGGAAGATATAATTTTCTAAAGGGGGTTTTTTTGTGTGGAACGATGTGTATTTTGACGGATACGCTGATGTATTTTTTCAATATAAATTCTCAGATGATATGTTTTATTTAAAATGCGAACTGTACCGGCCTGACCTTTTGGGAGCATCAGTGTGGGTAAGTTTTGCGGATAATTCTCTTTTTCTGGGAAGTTTAAAAAGAGATAAAGGGTTTTTGACTTTAGATAAAACATATCCTGTTTCATTTCTGGAATCGAATAATATTGAAAAAGACTCTCCGTTTAGTTTTATAATAAAGAGCGATGACGGACACATTTTGGAATCCGTCAGGAAAGAAGAAAAAGACAGGGCACTGAAAAATGCTGATGATATTTTAGAATCTTTGAAAGAAAAATCAGGCACTATAGATATCACACCTTTTGCCGAAAATATCGAAAAAAGGCTTTCCCGTTACAAAAAAGAAACTCCCTTTGGTTTCAGGGAGTTTGAATGGTTTATGATTGATAATATAACAGAAGATTTCGGTCTTAGTTCAGTTTCACACATTACTCAAAGTTTATCTTTCCTCAAAACTTTTTCGCTTGAAGAAAAGTGGTTTTTCGGCAAAGAAAGCATAAATACTTACGCTATTTGCATAAAGGATAATCCCAACTGTCCCCCTCCTATGGAAAATGCTCTTGACTGCTGTGTGACAATTGAAAGTGAGTCAGGAAAATTTCATATAGTAGGTATCGGCCTTTTTGAAGACGGGCAGTATTTTTTAAGGCTTTGATTTATACAATTGTTCCTCCGCCGAGTACATAATCGCCGTCATATATTACAATTGCCTGTCCCTTTGCTATTGCTCTTTGAGGTGAGTCAAATTCAACCAAAAATTTATCTTCTTCGATAGCGTGAACAGTGCAGGGGGTTTCAGTTGCACTGTATCTGATTTTGGCATATGTTTTAAGTTTTTCGGGTGTTTTATCAAATGTTAGCCAGTTAAAATCAGATGCTGTGAGTCTATCTGAAAAAAGTTCTTTATCGTCTGCAAGTACCACATGATTTGTGAGAGGATTTTTGCTATGAACATAAAGTCTTTTGCCAAAGCCATGACCAAGACCTTTGCGTTGACCGACAGTATAGTTTATTATACCCTGATGAGTGCCGATTTTGTTATTTGACATATCAACAAAGTCGCCCTGAGGATATGTTTTATTGGTGTAATTTTTAATAACAGATATATAATTCCCGTCAGGAACGAAGCATATGTCCTGACTGTCTTTTTTATGAGCATTTACAAAGCCGTTTTCTTCGGCTATTTTTCTTATTTCATCTTTATTCATATCGCCGAGAGGGAAAAATACGCGTGATAATTGCTCTCTTTTTAAATGATAGAGAAAATATGTCTGGTCTTTTGATTTATCAAATCCCTTTTTCAAATAATATTGCCCGTTTTCGCACACTGATTGTGCATAGTGTCCCGTGGCAATATTTTTTATACCTATAGTTTCTGCTTCTTTCATAAATGCAGAAAATTTCATATAGCGGTTACACTCAATACAGGGGTTTGGCGTAAGTCCGTTTTCATATGCTGATACAAACGATGAAATAACTCTATTTTCAAATTCTGTGCGCATATCAAAAACGGAAAAATCTATTCCGAGTTTTTCGCAGACAAGACGGGCATCGTCTGCACCTATGCATGACGAAGAAAGCAAATGCATAATTGCACCGCTTACCTCAAAGCCCTGATTTTTCATAAGATATGCGGCAACGGAAGAATCCACTCCCCCGCTCATCGCAACTAAAACTTTATTTTGCATAAATTCACCCTGTTTACTCAAAAAGGTCTGTTGAAAGGTACCTGTCGCCAGTGTCGGGAAGAAGGACAACTATTGTTTTTCCTTTATTTTCTTCTCTCTTTGCGAGTTTATGAGCAGCGTAAAGAGATGCTCCTGACGAAATTCCAACTAATATCCCCTCTTTTTTACCCATAAGACGGGCATATTCATATGCACATTCGTCTGGTACTTTTATTATTTCATCATAAATTTCTCTGTCAAGCACTTCGGGGACAAAGTTTGCGCCTATTCCCTGAATTTTGTGCGGTCCCGCTTTGCCGTCTGACAAAAGCGGAGAATTCTCAGGTTCAACAGCAACAATTTTCACATTTGAATTTTTGGATTTCAAATATTTACCTACGCCCGTAATTGTTCCGCCCGTACCTACTCCCGCAACGAAGATATCTACCTCTCCGTCTGTGTCTTCGTAGATTTCGGGGCCTGTTGTTTTTATATGGGCATTTATATTTGCCTGGTTTGTAAACTGTCCTGCAAGAAAACTATTCGGTGTGGCTTTTACGATTTCCTCTGCTTTTTCAACTGCTCCCGCCATACCTTTTTTGCCATCGGTAAGGACTACTTCGGCGCCGTATGCCCTCATAATTCGGATACGCTCCTCACTCATTGTATCAGGCATTACGATAACTACATGATAGCCTTTTTTTGCACCTATCGAACTGAGTGCTATACCAGTGTTTCCCGATGTGGGTTCTACTATAGTGCTTCCTTTTGTAAGAAGTCCTTTTCTTTCGGCGTCGTCTATAATTTCTTTTGCTGCTCTGTCTTTTACAGAACCTGCGGGATTTAAATATTCTAACTTTGCAAGAATTCTTACATCATTTTCTAAAAAAGAAAGTTCAACAAGCGGTGTTGAGCCGATAAGGTCAATCACTGATTTATATATTTTTGGCATTTTATCACCTCAGACAATCTAAAATAAGGAAAAAAACTGATATCATTCTAATTTATTATAAGTTGTTATTACTATTTTGTCAAATTTAAAAGCCGTCATACAGACGGCTTTTTGATTATGATTGTTTTTTTATAAATTTATTCCAGGTATAAGATGTCAAAAGATAAACAAGAGCAGAAAACAGAGCAAATAAAATCCATGTAATTACAACCTCTGTCCAACCGCCGAACTTATCGGCTATACGGGGCGAAACATAATTTGACAAAACTATACTGAGCGCCGTCATAGCATTTACTGTTCCAGCAACTGTTGCGGACTTTCCGATTTTTGCAAAGCGCAGCGGGATATATGTTACCACAACAAGCGAACCGGCACTTGCTATTGCCATAATCAGACATACCATAATAACGATAATCCAATAATTTATCTTTCCCACAAAAATCATTACTGAAAGAGGTACCATAATACAAGTCATTATAAGGAACAAAACAAAACTTTCATTATATATTTTTTTTGCAAATATGTATTTCATGGCATATCTTCCAAATATGCCTACAATTATCGGTAACGTTGTAAGTGCACTTGCAACGGAAACGGAAATTGTATCATAACTTTCTTTGAGCATACTGGGTATAAAGGACTGCATTCCCACCGAAAATATTGAACCGGCAATAATTGCTGGTAATAAAAACATAAGGCCAGATGTAAAACACATTTTTAAGAAGTCAGGGTGATGTTTCTTTTCGCTTTGCACTAGTTTTGGCAAGTGAGCAACACCGTGGCTTTCATATTCCTCTTCTACAAGATTATTATTAAAATAGCGCGATAGTGCAAACCACACTACAGTTGAAACTCCGAGAAGCACCACACATACTATAAAATTTGAGCGCCAACCCGAAACAATACTTGCTACAATATAACTTAAAATCATACCTATTGTTCCTGCAAAGGTTGAGTAAAAAGTAGCATTTTTACGATGGACGGGAGCAAGAACGGAAGATACTATTTTAAAAGTTGCAGGCCATATACCGAACTGTACCGCTCCGTTGAACGCCCATACTATCATAAGAAAATAATAATTCTGTGTTAAAAGGATAAGAGCATTAGACAAAACCGCTCCGATTAAGCCGATTGAAATAAGTTTAAAAGGAGAATATTTATCTGCTGCTATACCGCCTATTATCTGAAAAGGTGCATAAGCAAGATAAAAGACTGCATTGATTGTACCTGTCTGTGTTTTTGTGAGAATTTTCTCTGCCTCAAAGTGAACCATTGCTGCTCCGAAACTTGTTTTTGTAAGATATACAATAGCATATACCAACATTGCAACAGCAAACAAGGCAACGCTTATTCTTTCATTTTGTATATATTTTTTACCCATGATACACCCCGTATATTTGTGGTTTTATCCTACCTTTTATGATTGTATCACTTTGATATATTTAGTCAATCATTAAATTCCCCAAAAATTACGCGATAATTATAATTTCTTTGTTAAATTTACTTTTATACCGCCTTTTTCGGTATATACATTTATCTCATCTCCGCTTATGGAATCGGAGGTAAGAATAATCTCGCTTATTGGGTCTTCTATGCTCTTTTGGATTTCGCGCCTTATAGGTCTTGCTCCGTAGCGTGAATTATAAGAACTTTCAACTATCTTTTCTTTTGCGTCTTTTGTTATTCTTAAGACAGCACCGAGCGCAGAAACATTTGAATATACCCTTTCGAGCATAAGGTCTGCAATAAGTATGAGTTCTTCTTTTGTGAGGGGACTGAATTCAATTATTTCGTCTACCCTATTTAAAAATTCGGGGCGGAATATTTCTTTTAAGGTTTTTTCAATTCTCGCACTTATTGCGTTATCCTCTGTTTTAAAACCTAGTCCTTGAGCAGAGCCTACAGATGTACCTGCGTTTGAGGTCATTATGATTATTGTATTTTCAAAACTTACCTTTCTGCCCTGAGAGTCGGTTATACGACCGTCATCTAAAATCTGCAGGAATATGTTGAAAACATCAGCGTGTGCCTTTTCTATTTCATCTAAAAGGATAACGCTGTACGGGTGGCGGCGCACTTTTTCGGTCAGTTGCCCTGCTTCGTCATAGCCAACATATCCGGGAGGTGAGCCTATGATTTTGGAAACAGAATGCTTTTCCATATATTCGCTCATATCAATGCGGATAAGTGCGTTTTCATCATTAAAAAGGCTCTGGGCAAGTGCTTTTACAAGTTCTGTTTTACCCACGCCCGTAGGACCTACGAAAATAAATGAAACAGGCCTTTTTTTGCCTACGGAAAGTGCACGATTTCGTCTTATTGCCCTTGAAACTGCCTCTACTGCTTTTTCCTGACCTATTATTCTTTTGTGAAGGCTTGACTCAAGCGACAAAAGTTTTTCTTTGTCAGTTTCTGTGATGTTTTTAACGGGAATTCCCGTCCACAGTTCTATAACAGATGCGACATCGGATACAGTGAGTTTTGTTGTTTTCTGCTGTGCTCTCAGGTTAGAAAGTTCCCCCTCGAGACGAAGTTTATCGCTTTTCAATTTTGCTATCTGTTCATACTCGGTATTTTCCGTGTCTGATTCCAAAAGTTCAAGTTTTCCCGAAACTGAAGATATGTCTGATTTCAATTTAAGGATCCCTTTTGTATAGGGGCTGTCGATATTAAGTCTTGAACATGCCTCGTCTATAACATCTATCGCTTTATCGGGGAAAAAGCGGTCATTTATATATCTGCCCGAAAGCGAAACTGCATCGCATATAACCGCATCGTCTATTGTAACGCTGTGGTAGTCTTCGTAATACTCTTTTATTCCCTTTATAATTTCAATCGTTTCTTCCTCAGAGGGTTCTTCTATCAACACACTCTGAAAACGGCGCTCGAGTGCCGCGTCTTTTTCTATAAACTTTCTGTATTCTTCAACTGTTGTTGCACCGATTACCTGAATTTCGCCCTTTGAAAGTGCAGGTTTAAGGATATTTGCAGCGTTCATAGCACCGTCTGCATCTCCCGCTTTTACAATTGAGTGAATTTCGTCTATAACAAGGATTACATTACCCTTTTTAGCCTCTTCAACGATATTTTTAAGTCGGCTTTCAAACTGACCTCTGTACTGTGTACCTGCCACAATTCCCGCCATATCAAGAAGATATACATCGGCGCCGTTTAATTTTTCGGGCACATCGCCGTCTGCTATTCTCTGCGCTATACCCTCTGCAATAGCGGTTTTACCAACGCCGGGAGCACCTAAAAGTACAGGGTTATTTTTAGAACGTCTGTTGAGTATTTGAATTGCTCTTTCAATTTCTTTTTCTCTGCCGATAACTCTATCAAGAAGAGAATTCTTTGCTTTCTGAGTGAGGTTAACACCGAAATTTTCAAGGCATTTTTTCTTTTTCTGTTCTTTTTTCATCGAGTTTTTTGCGTTTTTATCATTTATGGGAATACGCATTTCGCCGTCTTCCCCATCATCTGACATTGGTTCCATAATATTTCCTGCACCGAAAATATCAGCAAATGCATCGTGCAAATCGCCGTTTTCAACCATATCGGTCATACTGTCAACCATCTGCTTTAATTCTTCAGGGTCGATTGAAAACTGTTCAGCAAGTTGATTTATCGGAGTGATGCCTGAATTTATTGCACAAGAAAGACAATAGCCTTCATTTATTATTTTTTTGCCGTCAGATTTGCTTACAAAAACAACGGCTGGATTTTTATTACATATGGAGCAAAGTTTCATTTAACTGTCCTTTCCTTTCGGATTTTCTATATTTAATATATATGTTAATCAGTTTGCTGATACACATATAGTATACCATAAATAATATATATTTCAATGTTTAAAATAGACAAATATAGAAAAACAGACAGTTTTGGGTATGCAAAACTGTCTGTCTGAATTTAAAATATTATTACTCGCTAACTTTTTTTGTTGATGCTTTGATTACAAAGAGAACTGCAATTGTAAGAACTGCAAATATTGGAAGAACTATAATCCAGTTCTGAACAAAACCTGCAACAACATAGGCTACGAATGAAATACCTGCAACTGTGAGTGCATATGGAAGTTGAGTTGAAACGTGGTTGATGTGGTTACACTGTGCACCTGCAGATGACATAATTGTTGTATCTGAAATGGGTGAGCAGTGGTCACCGCATACAGAACCTGCAAGACATGCAGACATACCGATGATACCGATTTCGCTTCCTTCGGGGAAGATAGAAAGAACTATAGGAATAAGAATACCAAATGTTCCCCATGATGTTCCTGTTGCAAAAGAAATGCCGATTGCTACAAGGAAAATGATTGCAGGGAGGAAATTCTGAAGTGATTGTGCATTTGCAAGAGATGCTTCAACAAAAGCATCAGAACCTAAAAGACCTGTCATGTTCTTAAGAGCAGTTGCTAAAGTAAGAATAAGGATAGCAGGTACCATTGCATTGAAGCCTTTGGGAATACATTCCATTGCTTCTTTGAATGTTACTGTTCTTCTTATAAGCATATAGATGATTGTGAAAACAAGGACGATAATTCCGCCCCAGGGAAGACCTACAGTTGCATCAGTATTACCGAATGCACCGATAAAGTTACCAGCATTTTCTGTGCCGCCCCAGATGTCCACACCGAAGAATCCACCAACATAAAGAAGTGCATAAACACATACACCGATAAGTACAATTACAGGAAGAATAAGGTCAATTACTTTACCTTTGGAAGAAGATTTTTCTTCGGCTTCAACGCTTATTTCTCCGCTGGTGAAAAGGTCGCCTTTCAGGGCGTTGAGTTCATGTTTTTTCATCGGGCCGTAATCGAATTTCATAAGTGTGATTGCGATGATAAACACAAATGTGAGAAGTGAATAGAAGTTATAAGGAATTGCTCTTATAAAGAGGGAAAGACCTTCGCCCTCGGGAGCATAGGAAGCAACTGCTGCTGCCCATGATGATATAGGAGCAATCATACAAACGGGTGCTGCTGTAGCATCGATAAGGTATGCAAGTTTTGCTCTTGAAATATTATTTCTGTCTGTAACAGGTTTCATAACTGAACCTACTGTAAGGCAGTTGAAATAGTCATCGATGAAGATAAGTACACCGAGAATGAATGTTGCAATTGATGCACCGATTCTTGATTTAATGTTTTTAGATGCCCATGCGCCAAATGCTGCACTTCCACCTGCTTTGTTGATAAGTGCAACAAGGATACCTAAAACTACGAGGAATACAAAAATTCCTGCTGTTCCTGAAACCGCTGCAACTATACCCTCGTTTAAGAGATTATCCATTGCTGCAATAGGTTTAAAGTTAGCAGAGAAAAGCGCTCCTGCAAGTATACCTACAAAGAGTGAACTGTAAACTTCTTTTGTGATAAGTGCCAGAGCGATGGCAATTATCGGACCGAGAAGTGACCAGAAAGTTCCATAGTATTTGGAAACTTCTGCTGCGCCGTCATCTGCAAATGCTGCCATAGGAATAAGACAAACCATGAGTATGAGAGCAAGTGCAAAAACAAGGCCTGTTTTTCTGAAAGACTGTTTTTTCATTTTTTCTCCTCCATAAAAATATAATAAAAAATTGCCGCAACGAAAGGCGTCACGGCAAAACGGCAAATTATGCGTTTAGTATGTGATAGCCCTCCACGCGCTTGTGACAGTGTGCAATATATTCTGTTGCACCCCAACCCGACAAAGCGGAAACTTTATCAGATTTCGGCAATCTCCCCTTTCGTGCAACGCATTTCCGTGCGTGTGAAACATCACAAAAACACATACTGATGAAGACTGCGCCTCTATCTAACACCGATTATACATTATATGACATATTTAGTCAAGATAAATTTGGAAGCGCATTTCCATTACTTACATTTGATTTTCACCTCCCCTTATGGTAACATAAAAAAGACTTCTGTCAAAAAAGGAGGCAGTAAAATGAAAAATACATTAAAAAAATCCATCATTGCATTATCAATCGCCACACTTACGACAACCAACGCGTTTGCTTCTGTCCACACTGTTGTAAAAGGCGATACAATGTGGAAAATTTCAAAGCAATATGAAACAGAACTCAAAAAACTTTTAGGCATAAACACACATATTAAAAATCCCGAGGTCATATTCCCCGGAGACAAGGTTAACGTTCCCGACAAAGACACAAAAATTTCAAATTACGAAAAAGAAGTGGCAGACCTTGTAAACCAGATAAGAAAAGAAAACGGGCTTAAGCCTCTCACTCTCGATGAAAAATTGAGCAGTGTAGCAAGGGAAAAATCACAGGATATGTCGGATAACAACTATTTTGACCATACAAGTCCCACCTACGGTTCACCGTTTGATATGATGCAAAAATTCGGTGTTTCTTACAGAAGTGCCGCAGAAAATATTGCAAAAGGACAAAGAAGTCCCGAGGCGGTTGTAAATGCGTGGATGAATTCATCAGGGCACAGGAAAAATATCCTTTCTCCCTCCTACACTCACATTGGTGTAGGCTATGTTCAAAAAGGCAATTACTGGACACAGATGTTTATTGGAAAATGATGCTGTAAAAGAGGCGAAAAGCGTACTGGAAAATCAGTACGCTTTTTTATTATGCTTTTTACTTTGATAAATCACATACGGTAACATAACTAATCGATATGGTAAAATTGCAATACTTACAACAATTATAATCGGATAAACTAAAAACTTGAATTTATGTGCATAGTAAGCCCACCGCTTTGATACAACTACATGTTTCCATTCTCCACACACATCGCACCAGTCCAAATCTTTAGATATAATATACGTCCATTTTTTCTGTTTGTTACCGCTTATCTTATTAAAACATTCAAAACAAAACTCTGCCATTAAATCACCCCCTTTTATTATATTATAGGTCAATTTAACCATAATTTCAATAGGGAAATTTGCCATAATATAGGTGGTGATATTTATGAGCAGATTAAAAGAACTTCGAATTGAAAAAGGTTATACGCAGATAAAAATGCAGATGCTTACAGGCATTGACCAGAGTGATTATTCAAAACTTGAAAGTGGCAAAAGATATTTCACATTTGAGCAGTGCAGAAAGTTGGCAATAGCACTTGATACAAGCATGGATTATCTCGCAGGTTTAACCGACGAAAAAGCACCGTACAAAAGAACAAAGTAAATGTGGCACAATATAAAAAGCGTACTGGAAAATGAACAGGTCCAGTAAAAACGGACAATGGAAAAAAAGAGTCCCCTATGGTAGAATATAATAAACTACCATAGGGGGATTTTTTATGCCAAGAGAATATAGAAATATAAAAGAATACGAA
>JAZQDA010000005.1:0-2631 GCA_045546535.1 Clostridia bacterium
ATGAATTCGAGCAAATCGTCCTTTGCGATGCTCATCGGTTGTTCGCAAAGACAAATTGAATCGTATTTCATTCCCGTTTCGGCAGCAGGGAGCGAAATATGTGTCGGCAAGGGGTGCTTGGTTCTGGAAGTGGTGCAAGTCAAAATAGAAATAACGGGGCTGTAACGATTACAGAACGAATTCGAAATCACGATTATGAGCCTGATACCACTTTGGCGACTTGTGCCATCAGATTTGAGGTTTGCATAAAAGACATCTCCACGGTTAATAGTGTGTTTCATAATAATTTCTCCTTTGTAATATAAAAAATTTGATTACAAAGAAAAATTAACTTTTAAATTTTTTAAAATCAAAAAATTAATTTTGCGAGTTTTGAAAAATTGCCGCATTTTCAACTCTCAAAGATGAAATAAGAATGATATTAAAAACTTTTTTGCAGTTTTATTATTGAAACCATATACAAAAAAGGTGCACTCCATAGCGGAATGCACCTTTTTTGATGTTATAACATAATTTTTTTTAGAATGTTTATGATGTAATACGAAAAAATTCGCAGCAAAAAGTTTTCTAAAATATGCTGGGTTCGTCTCTTAAAAATCAACAGCGGATAATTTTGAAAACTTACTCATTCTTATTTGCCTTAATAGCAACACCAATCAAAAGTGATACAATACCAGTAATTAAGCCAAACACACCAAGACCAGGTGCTTCGGCGGCGAAACCGATAAATGCAAAGAAGAATGCGATTGCCATAATAGTCATTGCAATAGCAAAACCAGACATCTTGCTTTCTTCCTTCTGAACTTCCAAGTCGAGAAGTTTTTCAACATGATTGGTTTCAACATCCAGTTTGTAAAGCACATCCAACTGCTTCTCTAACTGGTCATAGGAAGATTTGATTTCCTGTGCTGCAACATAGTAAACGGTGTTATCGTCATATTCCTTGGCACTCTTAATGTTATATGCCAATTTAATCTTACCGCTACCAGAGAAGTCAACAGCATAAATGGACTTGACAATCTTTGTGGTAGATTGCTCGAAAGTGCCAGTTGTAATTCTGTCGTCGATGGAAACGAAGATAATCTTATCTTCCTTAACCGACAACACAGTTTCAACATCGTCGCAGAGTTCCTGCAAGTTGGAACCATCCATTCTTACCTTAACCAGAGTAGAAACATCGTTGATGTAGTAGAGATAACCGTTCTTAATCTCAATGAACTCTTCGATATCTGCGGCAATAATGCTGAACTTGCTACCATCCAAGCGGGACTTACACAAAATGGAGTTGTATCCTGCTTTGCGGATGAAGTACAACCAACCGCCTTGCTCGAACAGAACCTTGCTAATGTACATCGGCCATTCTTTTCTTTCGGAACCATCGCAGTTGATGTTAATCAAAGTCTGGTTTCTAGAATTGCCAATATAATAGAACAACTTGTCTGCAATAATGTCACAGAATTTAAAAATGTTCTGCTCAATCAGTTTTTCGGGTTCTTCGGAGTTCAGTGCCTTAATATACAGATTTTTGTTGTAGTCGTTAGGAGATACCTGTGTGTAGACCACATAATTATCAATAAAGCCTTCGATAGATACCTTTTTAGTTCCCAACTCAATAATATCCATCGTGTCGATGTTGATAATATTGGTCAGGGTCTTGTAGGTGCTTTCATAACTGCTACTATCGTTGTTGACCTTTTCGGAAATGGTATAAATCATCTTGTTGTCAGTGAGGGAAACGATTTCCTTAATATTTTCAAGGACTGTTCTTACCGCACCAGTAGTAAGGTCTAACTCAACGAGGTCATGCTTCTGACTGCTATATTCGCCACCCTTGTTTGCAAGCAGGAATACCTTTCTGCCGTAAACATAGATGGACTTTTTATTCAAACTCTTATCGTAAATCTTTTCCTCGGTTTTGGTGGAAAGATTAAACTTTTTCAGTTTGTTGCTGCTGTCAAGATAATAGAGAATGTCAGCATAGTTAGTGATAATTTTTCCGATGCTCTTGATAAGTGCTTTTTCGGCAATTTTACCATCAACAGTAGGGTACAGATTGAGAGCATCGCTCTCGGAACTCTCCTTCTTGAAGTAATAGAGAGTGCCTTCAATTTCTAATACATCCGAAATTAAATAATACTTGTCGATTTTCTCGATAAGAGTACTGGTATCGGAATACCCCTTCAAAGACAAGAGAACATTCAATGCTTCTACATAATTCTGTTCAGCAATTAAGTTCTTTGCTCTAAAATACTCATTCTCGGCATTGATGCCTTCGGCAGCAAGTTCCTGTGCGATTTTTGCATTCTTTGCTTCAATGAATGCCTTGATTTCGGGAATGTTCTCGATGTCGCTATAAACATCGAGAACCGCAAGGTTTCTAATGTTATCAATTTCTGCATTCAGACCGCTTACCTCGGTGGAAGATGCACCGTACTTGGCAGCATTAGCAGAAATCTTTTCGAGATTTGCAACGATGCTGTTCTTACGAGCAGAAATCATAGAAGCAATTCTCTTATATGCATCGAACTTGCTATATGCATCCAGATTGTCTTTCTTATATTCCTCAATAACAGAAGAGAGGATTTCTTTGCAACCAGCAATCTTATGAATGAACGGAACGGAAATTGCTTT
>JAZQDA010000006.1:0-6348 GCA_045546535.1 Clostridia bacterium
TCCGACTTTGCTTCTTTGCCATATGTTTGAATGGCTCTGTAGATAACCTCTGCGGTATGTACTATTCTGCTTATTTCATCTTTCATATTTCTCCAAACTCCCTTTCAAATAAGTCTTCTTCATCATCGGAAAGCCTTTGTAATCTCACTTCGGCTTGTCTTATGTTCTCCTGTTCCGCTTGCCATTCTTCGCTTGCTTCAACACCTCGCCATTCGTAGCGATAATCTCTGCAATCATTACCGAACATATATTGGTCACAATGCTCTCCTATCTCGGAGTAGTGGCTACAAGTGAAGCACTCCCTTACTGCATGGAGTTCATTGAGAAGTGCAATGTTGGTTCTTATCAGCCGTAGTATCTGTAAATCTTTCTCGTCCATTACTCGCTCTCCTTTATGTGAAGAACTCCGTTCCTAACTGTCATGTTTGCGTTTGTTACAGGGTCTACCTCGATGTCTACTGCTTCGTAGATTTTGTACTCTCCTGTTGTCATTAAAATTCTTACTGTCATTTCATTCCCCTTTCTATGTACTTGGGGTGGCGGTTGCATTGGTCTTACTCATGCTATGGTTGTTTGATAATATACTTCATCGTTAACTTCTATTTGCGATAATTGATTGCCACCCCATTAATACCTAATTACTGTCTATCCACCGAATGATTTGCTCGATGATGATGTCACGGTCACACTTGTATTCCTTTGCAAGACCCTCTATGAAGTCGAATGTCTTGTCGGAGATTTCGGCTTTGCAATCGTCACACACTTCTTCAAGTGTTGGCTCTCCGCATATCTCACATTCATAGGCATCTTCATAGTTATCGTCTGCCCCACATATTGGACATCTACATGATGTTTCTTTATACATTCCGTCATATCCTATGTAGTTGGAGTGTGACCATGATGTGTCGGTGATTAAATCTTCTCTGTCAAAAAACTGTTCACATTCATTACAGAAATACCACTCTGCCATTTCTCTAAAACCCTATAACCTTTCCCAACAAATAAATCAGATACATAAGTAGTTCGACTACCGCCAAGAGAAGTATGCTTGCGAGAAGTAAGTCCTTGAACAATGCCCAATCGGAGTTCTCTCTCGCTTCTTCCCATTCTCTAAAATGTCTTCGCCTATTAATAAGCCTTAATGTTCTTCTCTGTGACGGAGTTAAGGTGTACCACCTGTCGATATAACTTTTACTTCTCCAAATTCTCATAACCACCACTTAACATTTGTGAGAAACCATATCCCACCGATAGCCAACGGAATTAATACGGCTATCAACACATCAAGTGTCATCTCAAATGTTGTCTTCTCTTTCTTTGTCATTTCTAAAACCCTTTTCCTTTTCAACTAATCTGCCCTTAACAGTTCTTCAACTGTTGTTCCAAGAATTTTCGCCACTCTGTAGACCCTATACACGGAAGGTTCGCTCTCGTCCCAAGAAAATACTGACTTCGGAGAAATACCTGCTTGCCGTTCAAGGTCTGCAATAGTTAAGTTCCTTTTCTTACATAATTCCTTTATCTTGTGTACCATTGCTCCCCCTTTCTCTATATATAGGGAGTTGACTATTTCCCACTCTTACTCTATAATTGAGTTGCTTATAATGTATATATTTCAGAGGGGAAATTTTCAACCCTGTGGCTTTATTGTAGTGCTTTATTTACAACTTGTCAACAGGAGTTTTTGAAATTTTTCAACTTTTTTTGAGGGCGAGTTGTATGCTTGAGAAAATTAAGAAACTTTGTGCCGACAACGGAATGTCCGTGTCGCAGTTAGAACAGATACTCGGCTTGAGTAATAAAGCAATTTATCGGTGGGATACTTCCAAACCAAGTATTGATAGAGTAAAGGCGGTAGCCGACTACTTTGGAGTTACTGTGGACTACCTTCTTTCTGATGAGAAACAACTTGACGAGAAGGAAGAACTACTTGAAAGAGCCTTTGCTGATAACCCCGACATGAGAATACTTTTTAAGGTTACGGAGAAGTGTTCCCCAAGCGAAATCAAAACCGCAATCAGACTTATCCAAGCGTTAAGGGGAGAAACCTACGAAGATATATAGTTCATATTTATGTACATACTCATAGGATATATTAAACCTATGGATAGCGTAATAACAAGAATTATAGATTTGCCCTATGGGGTTGGCGGTTTGACAGTTAAAGATAGCGAGGGTGACTACAATGTTTACCTTAATGCAAGGTACTCTTTTGATAGAAGGGTCACATTCTTTCGCCATGAACTTGAACACATAAAGAATGGTGACTTCTACACCGAAGAAGATGTGCGAGATAAGGAAGATAGAATACCCTTTTAAGGTCGAAAATCGCCTAAATAAGAAAAGAAATATGGCTTGTCGATATATTTATCATTGAGCCAAAAAAGATAATAAAAAAGCACCCCCACAACTGCAAAGAGGGGTGCAAAGAAAAGGTACAAAAACGAAATGACAAACAATCGCTTTTGTTTACAAGGCGATTATATCACAAGGAGATAGAAATGCCTACCCCCAAAAAACAAAAAAACGGAAAATGGTCTTGCCAAGTTTATATAGGCAAGGACAAAAACGGAAAGAGAAAGTACAAAAGAGTAACCGCAGATACCAAAGACTTGGTTAATTTGGAAGTGGCACAACTCAAGGTACAAGGGGTTGAAGAGGACAAAGAAGCACGAACTGTGCGTGATGTCGTAGAGGAATACATACACTCCGTTGAAGCGGTAATCTCCCCCACTACACTCCGTGGATATAATGTCACATTTAAGAATGGCTTTCCGCACCTAATGGATATGGATATATCTGAACTCGATAATGCGGTAATGCAGAAAGCGGTGAATGAAGAAGCCAAAAGGGTGACGAAGTATGGCAAACCAATATCTCCAAAGACAATATCAAATGAGTATGGTCTGATAGAAGTTGCCCTTAAAAGAATGTGCGACATGACCTTTCGGGTTAAACTTCTTCAAGTTCCCATAAAGATAAAAGAGTTCCCCGACCCACAGGAAATCATTAATGCCATTAAAGGTACATCATCGGAACTCCCTTGCCTACTTGCCATGTGGCTTGGGTTAAGAATGGGCGAGATAAAGGGTATTGATTGTTCGGCAATCAGAGATGGAGTTCTGCACATAGAACAGACAAGGGTATATAAGGACGGACACGAGGAAATAAAGCCAACCGCAAAGAACGATACCTCTATCAGAAACATCGCTTTGCCAACGAAATTAATGCAATTGATAGAAAGTACCGATGCTTACATAAACTACTGTGAAACAGGCGAAAATCAGCCTTTAATCACCACTCCACGCAATAGGATATATAAGCGGTGGAAACGGATTGCCATAGACCATGGGTGGCAGATGTCATTCCATGATTTAAGAGCGGTCAATGCAAGCGTGGGTATTGTCTTGGGGATACCCGACAAGTATATGATGAGCCGAAATGGGTACAAAACCGACTATACCCTAAAGAAGAGATACCAACAACTCTTTGATAGCCAAAGAAAAATAGTTGACCAAAGAATTGATGATTACTTTGACCAACTATTTAACTAAATTTGTGTTGCATTTTGTGTTGCATTTTTAGCGAAAATCATGCAACACATACAACAGGGGTGCAAAAATATGTACAGTAGCGAAAGCCTGTGGAAAACTCCGAAACCCATTGAAATTTCAACGATGTGCAGGTGTAGTTTAGTGGCAAAACACCAGCTTCCCAAGCTGGGGTTGAGGGTTCGATTAATTCCAACCTTGCAGTATTCCCAATGGTTTTCGCCCCTACTGTTGCATAATCTGTTGCATTATTATTCAAAAGCCGCATCGGGGTCATAGCTCATCGCCAAATTACCATTTGTAATATTTAAAAGCAAAAAACTAACATCTCCGCTTTCTGCATCTGATTCGGAATATAAGAATACAGGAGTGGCATCGCTAATGTTATTGTAGGAAGCATTATCATACGATGGGAATGTTTCGCTTGTATCATTTGATGTTGTTTTTAGTATCACTATACTTTTTCCCTGTTGTATTGCTTCATAAACCATTCTTGGTGTGGTCGTACCGAGTTCTACAAGGTATTGGTTTGCCCCACCACCGCCACCGCCACTTGGGATTTCTTCCCAAACAGAGCCATCGCAGTAATATGTTTTGCCTGTGTCTACTTCAATAAAGATGGTGTTCTCGCTTGCGTTGGGTTTGCCATCGGTGGACGAGCCGATAAGGGCATTGTCAACCTTTACTCCGCTTAATCCATCTACCTTTGTCCAAGCATTTCCACCTGTGCAATAGTACCAATTGCCTGTGTCAAGTTCGAAAAACAAATTCTCTTTTTCAGCATAGGGTTTGGTATCCGTGGATAATCCTGTTAAATTGTTTGTAATCATTTTTTCTTCTCCTTTTAATCAAATGGACTTACCCCATCGGGAAAGGTCAACTTATAAACTTCAACATGGTATGTACCGTGTGCTTAATTCCACGAGTAAGTGGCTACCCCATTAGAAACTGTGCAAGACAGGGTATAAGTACCATTGGTAGTCGGTGCTTGCGGAATGTATGGTTGTCCTGTGTAGAGCCTTACCGCTCCATCTTTGTACCAATAGCAAGGGTGGTTAGGAACTAACTCCATTACCGTAGTGCTTGACGCTACCCCAAGGAAGATATAAACATATCCGTCATCGGTGGTTGGTAAGGTTTGGACATAAGGGTGAGTTGGGTCTATCACAACCGAACCATTAGCCTGCGGTGTTGTCTTGAGATAGACAGGTGCGAAGTCATTCATTGAGATAGGTGTGAATGAGTACCCCATTGTCACAGAGTTTTGGTCGAACATATAACCCGCCCCTGCCATACTTCCCGAAGCAATAACTGTTGTATATCCGTAATAGACTATCCTACCGAATGGGTCTATCGGTGTTGTGGTAGGAGTTTTCGTCGCCGTTGCACTTGTTGAGGAACTACTGTTCGCAGGGACATAATGAGTGCCGTCTGCGGAAGTGAACATTAACCTATATCTACCAAGTTGGCTTATGGTCGGCAATCTTGTTGCGTTGGTACGAAGTTGATAGCCTATAGTGTTCGTGTTGGTATCATATCCGAAGTACCAAACCCAACCCCCATTTCCGCTATCTCTCGTTTCATCATAGTAAAGAAGTGCGGTGGTAGTTGTTGCCCATTGGGTAGTCAAGGCGGTGTCGCTCATATTATTGTACATCTTCTTCGCCCCAAGCGAGTTGACATTGAGCGTGACATTGGTGTTGCTCTGTGCCACATTGTTGTCCATAAGGATAGTCAAACCCGAATACAGTTCAGTAATTCCGTCAACTTGTGCGGTCATTACTGTTCTTGTCGAGGTGGTGTCCAACTTCCCAATGAAGAAACCTTTAGCCTTGCTACTCACAGGCGGTACATAACCTTGTATCCAAGCCTTTATTTTGTTCCACAAATATGCAAGTCCTGTTTCGTCTAAATATTTCATATTTCACCTCACACCACTATCGCATCTATCTCTGCGTTTGTTATTGCTACAAGGTCACTCGCAATCAAGTTACCGCTTGCCGTTCCTGTTAAGTTACCCTTGAATGTGGTTGCCTTGATTGTGCCTGTGCTTGGTTGAACCCTAATGCTATCAGCCACATACACCTTATCCGTGGTGGTGCTAAATGTTCCGCTCTCGCTTGCCACCGCAGTCGCACCAATCATCAACCCTCTCCAATATGAGTAAGATGTGGGGTCGGAGATGTAAGATTGCTCCGTTTCGTTATCGTGAGTTACATATCCGCTATCGTTGGTTAAGTCAGAAACTTTTGTGGGAATGGCACTTGCTTCCGCAAGTCCTGTCACCGCCCCTGTCCGTCCATTGACACTCTGCACAGGTACTTGTGCCGATGTGATGAAGCCACTATCATTCGTCAGTTGGCTCGTCTTTGTCGGTACTGTCGGTATTGCCGATGAAGTGATAAAACCGCTATCGTTTTGCAGTTGCGATGTCTTGGTTGGGATAGTTGACAGTTTATCCGCAAGTCCTGTGATAGCAGAGATAGGGTGTTGGTCTGCCATATCTCTGTTCTCCAAAACTGCGTGATTTTTTATGGGTATTGCTTCTGCTCCAAGTTCAAAGTCAACGGTGTCTGCTGATTGAGTGACCGCCATGTCGATTTCGCTCGGTTCGGTTATGGTCATGTCGATGTCTACATTAACTGTCATACGCTATCACTCCTTCAAGAAGTATCGGGTCTACCGCTATGGTCTTGATTGGAGAAGCCTGTGCCACTCCGTCTGATGTAATCCATCTAATCTGCAATCTTGCAGACCCTTTTGCGAACTGCAAGGTTTCTTCTTGGGTGAGAAAGAG
>JAZQDA010000007.1:0-4995 GCA_045546535.1 Clostridia bacterium
GGAATAATAATTTCTCTTCAGCAAATGGTCAAAATAGAATAATAATGCTTGAAAAAAATAATAAAAAGTGGTACAATGACTTCAAATAAATTAAAGACTTTATTAAATTTGCTATTATAAAATGAGAAAGATATAGTAAAGGCAGGTGTTTTTGATGGATTTCAAAAACGAAACTTTAAAAATCAAAGTCGAGAGTATGAACGCCCAAAGGGTCAGAAATACACTCAAAGATGTTTATGAGGCTCTCAAGGTAAAGGGGTATAATCCTATAAATCAGATTGTTGCCTATATAATGTCAGGCGACCCTACCTACATCACAAGTTACAATAATGCCCGTGTGCTTATTTCCAAACTTGAACGCGATGAAATTATGGAAGAACTCGTAAAATCATATATTTCAACGTTATAATTTTATAAGCAGATGCGTCAGCACGATGCATCTGCTTAAACAGTATTTTACATTAAAAAATCAAAACAGACAGGAGACTTTTTCGTGGCTATAAAGAGAGTTACAACCCGATATGAAAAGAAATTAACAAACTATTTTGAAAATTTAAGCCTTGTAATGGTAGTGCTTATGTCACTGCTTCCGTTTTTTGCACTCTTTGCACCGCCAAAGCACGGAGAAATATTTATCTTTCTTTCGTGGTTTGAGATAGGTGCTATGGTTATAGCGCTTGTAACTTATCTGTATAACTATTACCTTGTTTTTTCTAAAAAGAGCGAAAAAACAAAAACAGAGCATCTTTTAGGGCAGATAAAAGATTATTTTTCGAAAAACAAACACGCATTTTTACTTTTGATAGTGTATCTTTGCGTAGTTGTTTCTGTTTTCTTTGCAAAAGATACCAACCGTGCCCTTATGGGTAATACTTTCAGACCTGACGGACTTTTGATGCATACCACTTTTTTGGCGCTTTTCGTATTTTCATCATTTATAAAAAAAGAAGAACACAAAAAAGTTATATATACTGTATTTATAATAAGTTTTATCGCTCAGGGCTGGATAATGTTTCAGCAGTATTATGGTGCAATAGGCTCTGACCAAAAGGAAAGTCTTGGTAAGTTCGGCGACTTTCTCACCATTCAGAATATAAAAGCAAATATTTTCACAGGCCACTTCTTTAAAGGCAATACAGGATCTTTTTACAACCTGAACCATTTAGGTTACTATATAGCAATGGCTTGTATGCTCAGCGCAGGACTTTTTATGACTTCTAAAAAAACTTCAGGTAAAATATGGAGTGCAGTTTTTCTTTGCTTTGCAACCTGGATTTTAATACTTAATGATACTTTCGGTGCATATCTTGCAGTTCTTTTCGCTTTAATAATAATTGCAATTGTTATGCTTTTCAGAGTAAAGAGTAAAATTACAACAGCAATTTTGCCGTTAGTTCTCTTTATAGCAGTAAGCGTTGGTACGACATATATTTCCCAACGACAGTCAACAATCGCCTATAACTTTTCAACTCTTGGCAGAGATATTTCAAGTATTACAACTCACCTCTTTGGTTCAGGTGATTCAGATGCTGATGCAGACAAGGGCGCAGACAGTGCTTCTCCTGGAACTCCGTCTGTTAACCCTGATGATGCGGGAAGCAGCAGATGGGTAGTTTGGACCAATACAATCGAAATGATTAGCGAAAAACCGATTGTGGGCTATGGACCCGACAACTTAAAAGAAGAATATACCCAAAGAAAAGTAGCAGTTGACAGAGCCCACAATGAACCGTTGGAACGTGCGGTAAGTACGGGAATACTCTCTGCCGTATGTTATGTCGGTGCAGTTCTTTATGTAATATGGCAGGGATTAAAACGCAAAGACCACTTAAGCGAAACATCAGTACTTATTCCGCTTTGCGTAGTATTGGGTTATTCAATCTCGGCACTTGTCGGAGTATTCCTTTTCTATACGGCGTGTCATTATATGATATTTATGGGTCTTATGACAAAAAGATAACAGAGATTAACTCCAGAGGGGATTTGTATGAATATAATAATTGCAGGGTGCGGTAAGGTTGGCGAAAAACTTACCGAACTTTTGAACGAAGAAAAAAATCATAACATAACAGTAGTAGATATCTGCAGTAATGTCATTACGGATATTATCGGCAAATATGATGTTATGGGCGTAGTGGGAAGCGCAGTAAACATAGATACAATGAAAGAGGCAGGAATAGAAGACGCTGATATTTTAATAGCAGTTACAAATTCAGATGAACTCAATATGCTTGCCTGTCTTATTGCAAAAAAACTCGGCGACTGCAAAACTATAGCAAGAGTCCGCGACCCTGAGTACGCAAAGACAGTTCACCTTATTAAAAAAGAACTTGGTCTTGCAATGGTAATAAATCCTGAACTTGCGTCTGCAAACGCAATAGCAAGACTTTTAAGATTCCCGTCTGCAATTCAGATTGATACTTTTGCAAAGGGAAGAATAGAAATATTAAAGTTTAAAGTTGAAGAGGGTTCAGTACTTGATAATTTCGAGGTGCAGAAAATCGTTGCAAAACTTGGGTGCGATGTTTTGGTGTGCGGAATTGAAAGAGATAATGAAACCTTTATTCCGGGCGGTAATTTTGTGATAAAGGCAGGAGACCTTGTAAGCGTAGTTGCCCCGATAACTGCAGAAACATCATTTTTCAAAAAAATCGGAATAATGCATAACCGTGTTAAAGATACAATAATTGTAGGCGGTGGAGAAATAGGTTACTACCTTGCAAAAAAACTTTCAGAATCAGGAATAGATGTAAAAATCATCGAAAAAAATATTCGGAAATGTGAAAACTTGTGTGAGGAACTTCCCAAAAAGGTAAGTATAATAAACGGCGACGGTACAGACAACCGTCTTCTTTTGGAAGAAGGGCTTGAAAAGGCAGAATCGTTTGTATCACTTACCAATATGGACGAAGAAAACATTCTTCTCTCACTTTATGCAAAGACAAAAACAGATGGCAAAATAATAACAAAGATAAACAGAATTGCATATGACGATGTAATAGACAGTCTTGATATCGGCACGAAAATATATCCTAAAAATATAACTGCTGAAAATATAATAAGATTTGTCCGTGCAACATCGAATTCAATGCACAATAACATTGAAACAATGCACTTTATCTTGAACGGCAAGGCTGAAGCACTTGAATTCTTTATAAGTGATAATTCACCTGTTTCAAATATTCCGCTTGTTGAACTTAATCTTAAAGACAATATTCTTATTGCCTGTATAAACAGAGGCGGAAAAATCATAATGCCTCGTGGTAGTGATGTTATCCTGCCAGGCGACTCCGTAGTTGTTGTAACCTTAAGGTCAGGCTTTGGCGACATATCAGACATTTTAAAATAGGAGTAATTTCTATATATGAACTACAGAATAATCCGTTATGTATTGAGTTGGGTTTTAAAAATAGAGGCTGTTTGTATGATACTGCCTCTTATATGTTCATTTGTATACGCAGAACAAACAAAAGGCGTGTGGCTTTTTTGTATTGCTCTTTGTCTTTCTATGGGTGTTCTTTTAAGTTTTAAATCACCTAAAGATAAAACGATGTATGTAAAAGATGGATTTATCTCAGTTGCACTGAGTTGGATTTTGCTGAGTCTTTTCGGCTCTCTTCCTTTTGTTTTTTCAGGTGCAATACCAAATTTTACTGATGCTCTTTTTGAAACTGTTTCAGGTTTTTCAACAACTGGCGCATCAGTAATTAAAGACCTTGACGTAATCCCTAAAAGCATAATCTTCTGGCGCAGTTTCACTCACTGGATTGGCGGAATGGGAGTACTTGTATTTTTAGTCGCACTTCTCCCCTTAAGCGGAAGCAGTAACTTTTATCTTATAAAAGCAGAAAGCCCCGGCCCCAGCGTCAGCAAACTTGTTCCAAGAGTAAAGAGCACTGCAAAGATTTTATATCTTATATATATTTCAATGACCGTTTTGGAAATCGTACTGCTTCTTATTGGCGGAATGAAGCCCTTTGACGCTATAACTCTTTCTTTTGGTACAGCGGGTACAGGCGGATTCGGCATATCAAATGCGGGATTTTCAATATACTCTCCGTACTGCCTGAGCGTAATCACAATATTTATGATTCTTTTCGGAATTGATTTTTCGATTTACTATCTTATACTGCTCGGTAAAGTTCGCTCCGTTTTAAAATCAGATGAACTCAAGGCCTATCTTGGTGTAATACTTTTAAGTATTATAATCATTACAATAAATGTAAGACCGCTTTTTGAAAGTTTGACAGAAACAATCAGGCACTCATCGTTTCAGGTTGCATCTTTGATAACCACAACAGGTTATGCAACGGTTGATTTTAATAAGTGGCCAGAACTTTCCAAAACACTTCTTCTAACCATTATGTTTTTTGGTGCCTGTGCAGGTAGTACGGGTGGCGGTATAAAGATTTCAAGAATACTCATTATGCTCAAAAGCATAGCAAAGGAAATCCGCATCATAGCACACCCGAAAAGTACTATAAAAATTAAAATGAATGGACGATTGGTAGAACATGAAACTGTAAGAAGCGTTAATGTTTTTATGGTGTCATATCTTGCAATATTTGTTTTTTCGCTTCTAATCATAAGCCTTGACAATTTCGATTTCACAACGAATTTTACTGCGGTAACAGCAACAATAAATAACATAGGCCCCGGACTTTCTAAGGTCGGACCGATGGAAAATTTCGCGCTTTTTTCACCGCTTTCAAAAATTGTACTTATATTTAATATGCTTGTAGGAAGACTTGAGATATTCCCGATATTACTATTACTTTTCCCGCGTACATGGAAAAAATAAAAGAGTAAAAACTCATATTGAACTGCCCTAATTTGTACAGACATCACAAAAAAAGTGCCTATGGCATAAATATTAAATTTCAAGCAACATACTGACTTCGTTTTTCAAGCGGAGTCAGTTTTGTTTTTAGCTGTATTCTTTCGTAGTTGTAAAAATGTATGTATTCATCTATGAGCAAACGAGCTTCCTCATAA
>JAZQDA010000008.1:0-12229 GCA_045546535.1 Clostridia bacterium
ATCGGAGTTTGCGTTTTTTATGCGTCTGCTTCGGTGGGCGCATTTTTTATTTTCGCAGTATATGATGTTTGCTTTTTCCTCTGTGGGAGAGGCAGGTCAAAATCTTTTTTACTTGCCTCTTTTACTTTTTTAAGCGACTCATCATATACTTTTTAATAATATTTCAACTCATAAGATAAATATATACATAGACTTTTACATTAAATAATGAAAACAGTTATAATGCTAATGAGGTAATTATTATGCGTGTTACTTTTTGCGGTCATTCAAGACTTTATGCAGACGCAGGACTAAAAGACAAATTAAAAAGAGAAATAGAAAAACTTATTTCAGACGGTGCTGATGAGTTTTTTCTTGGCGGATATGGTCAGTTTGATACATTATGTGCAGTAGCGGTAAAAGAGTTAAAAGAAACATATCCTCACATAAACTCGGTCTTAGTTATCCCCTATCTTGAGAGAAGTTATAACACATATCTATATGACGAAACTCTTTATCCTCCGATTGAAGATGTACCGAAAAGGTATGCAATAATTAAGAGAAACGAATATATGGTAGATAAAAGCGATGTTGTTATTTCTTTCGTTACTCACACATACGGCGGTGCATATGGCACATTAATGTATGCAAAAAGAGAGAAGAAAAATATCATAAATCTTTAGATTATCCGAACTCCAACGGCTACCCCATTTGGTAAAAAAACGAAAATAAACCCCCGCAAAAGCCTTGAAACAAGAGGCTTTGACGAGGGTTTTTGTTTTGTGCGAAATTTTTTTGAAACTGTGATACAATCGACATAGAAAGGAGATTTTTTATGTCTGAAAAAGATTTTGCAGATTTTAAGAAAAACTGCGAAGAAATAATTACAAATGAAAAAGATGAAGAACGAACAAAGAAAATTTTAGACCTTAGCGACAGAATGCTTGAAAAAATAAGCGTTGCAATAGATGAACTGAACTTTTCCGAAATAAAGGAAAAAAAGAGAATAAAAGAGGTTGAATACGATAGCGAAATAAATAAGCCCGTAAGGGAAACCAATACCGAACTTGAAGTGTCTGAAAGGAAAGAGAGTCTTATTGACACTTCATCACTCAAGCAACTTGTGTCAACGCTTAAAGACATCAAGGACATTCACCAGTCTTTTCTCACACAAGAAAGCGGGGAAGAGAGCGAAAGCGGTGTTATACTGCTATCTGACATTGAGGAGGTAGTGGAAGAATGAATATACTTTGGACTCCTCAGGAAAAACAGGCTCTTTTTCAGTCAAGACCAGAATACGAGGCACTTTACGGCGGGGCGGCGGGAGGCGGGAAGTCTGATGCGCTTTTAACCGAGGCTCTGCGTCAGGTACATATCCCCCACTACCGTGCACTGATTCTAAGAAAAACCTATCCCCAACTCTCTGAACTCATTGACAGGTCGAGAGAACTATACTCGTCTGCTTTCCCAAAGGCAAAATTTAACGAAACAAAACACGTGTGGGTGTTCCCCTCGGGTGCAAAAATTTATTTTGGTGCGATGGGGCACACATCAGACCGCATAAACTATCAGGGAAAAAGATATGATTTTATTGCATTTGACGAACTTACGCATTTTTCGTGGGACGAATACTCATATATGTTCTCCCGTAACCGTCCGTCAGGACCTGGTACGAGAGTGTATATACGCTCTACCACGAACCCGGGAGGAATCGGGCACGGGTGGGTAAAAGAGAGATTTATAACCTGTGCACCGCCTCTTACGCCTGTTGTGAGCAAGATGAAAGTTGCAATGCCGGACGGGAAACTAAAAGAGGTTACGCGTGACAGAATTTTCGTGCCGTCTACGGTCTTTGACAACAAAAAACTTTTAGAAAACGACCCTGCCTATGTTGCAAATCTTTCGATGCTCCCCCATAAAGAGCGTCAGGCACTTCTCTACGGCGACTGGGACAGTTTTTCGGGTCAGGTTTTTACAGAGTGGAAAAACGATGTATCTCACTACGGGGACAGAATTTTCACACACGTTATCGACCCGTTTTTAATACCTAAAGAGTGGAAGATTTTCAGGGGATTTGACTTTGGTTATTCAAAGCCGTATGCGGTAGAGTGGCTATCGGCAGACCACGACGGCAGAGTTTATATAATTGCAGAACTCTACGGGTGCACAGATACGCCAGATACAGGAATTAAAGACACTCCTCAGGAAATTGCAAGGAAAATAAAAGAGATTGAAAACTCGCACCCGCTTTTAAAGGGCAGAAAAATAAGGGGAATTGCAGACCCCGCAATTTCTAAAGCAGAAACGGGAGAATCAATCTCTGATATGATGGCAAAAGAGGGCGTGTTTTTTGATTTCGGCGACCATCAAAGACTGCCCGGAAAAATGCAGTATCACTACCGTCTTGCCTTTGACGAGGACGGAGTTCCAATGATGTATGTATTTAAAAACTGCCGTCATTTTATAAGAACAATACCAAATCTTATATATGATGTATCAAATGTAGAGGACATCGACACCCGTCAGGAAGACCACATTTATGATGCGGTGAGGTATGTACTGATGGCAAATCCTATCGCACCGAGAAAGAATATTTTGCAAAAAGAAATCATAGAAGACGACCCCTTAAATCTCAACACCAAAGACTTTAAAAAATATAATTTTTATATGATATAAATTTGGTTTTTCTCTTGAAAAAAATCACGATTTTTAGTATAATGAAAGTGTATATTTTTGTTGAACGGAATTGATGATGAATATGTCTAAAAAAATTAAAATAGCAAACATATTTTTAGGCGGGGGCGAAGATGTTAAAATACAGTCTATGCTGAATGTCCCTACAAAAGATGTAAAAAAATGCACAGAGCAGATTCTCTCTTTAGAGTCTTTGGGGTGCGAAATTATAAGAGTCGCTGTGCCAGATGAAGAGAGTGCTCTTGCTATTGAAAAAATTAAAAACAACATACATATTCCAATCGTTGCAGATATCCATTTTGATTACCGTCTTGCTATAGCATCTATCAATGCGGGTGCAGACAAGATAAGAATTAACCCCGGTAACATCGGCTCTGAAGAGGGGGTTAAGAAAGTTTCACTTCTTGCAAGAGAAAAAAATGTCCCAATCCGCATCGGTGTAAACGGGGGGTCACTCGAAAAAGAAATTTTGGCAAAGTATCACCACCCCACCCCTGAGGCAATGGTTGAAAGTGCAAAAAAACATATAGAAATGCTAAATCGCTATGACTTTGACGATATTGTTGTTTCCTTAAAATCGAGCAGTGTGGGTATGACGATAGATGCTTACCGTCTTATGAGCGAAAGGTTTGATTATCCCTTGCATCTCGGCGTAACAGAGGCGGGAACTTTCCTTGCAGGAACTGTAAAATCTGCAATAGGAATAGGTTCGCTTTTATCTGACGGCATCGGCGACACCATAAGAGTGTCACTTACCGACGAGGTCGAAAAAGAGGTAATTGTTGCAAAAGAGATTTTGAAAGCGCTTAATTTAAGAAATTTCGGCCCAAGGCTTATATCGTGTCCCACCTGTGCAAGAACAAATATAGGGCTTATCCCACTTGCAAAAAAGGTTGAAGAGTACATATCAAAATCAGACAAAGACGTAACCGTTGCAGTTATGGGCTGTGCGGTAAACGGTCCCGGCGAGGCAAGAGAGGCGGACATCGGAATCGCAGGTGGAAAAGGCGAGGGTCTGATATTTAAAAAAGGCAAAATTATAAAAAAGGTACGCGAAGAAGAATTATTTGAAGAATTTATAAAAGAATTTGAAGCAATATGAGGTTAGAAAAATGTCCCCGACAAGTTTAAAACTATGTGATATATTTAAAGGGTTTGAGATTCCCGAAGCACTATGTGATGTTCATATATTTTCAACTGATGCAGACTCGCAGAAAAGAAGTATGAATATTACAGTGACGAGCGAAAAAATAATTGAATACTTGGTTATTGAGGATTTTAAAGCGAAGGTAAAAGAGAAATACAATCTTTCTTCATTTATTTTAAAGGTCAAATATCAGGGAATAAGTCTTGATGATATTGATATAAGTCTTTACTATTCAAACCTCATTTTCTACGTTAACGAACTTATCCCCGGAGTGCGCCACATCTTTCACGAAAGCAGTGCAGACTATAAAGACAAAGTTTTCACCGTCCACTGCAAATACGGCACCGAAAGTCTTTATTCATCGAACTGCGGTGATATGCTGAAAAAAATCGTAAAAGCGCAGACGGGCGAAGATGTAGAGTTTGTTTTTTCTGACGAGAAAAACGAAGAAGAAATAGAGAAACTTATGCAGGATTCTTTAAATTCTCTACCCCCTATTGAAGAGGTAAAAGTTCAAATCAAAGAGGAAACAAAAGAAGAAGACGACTCTGTAATTTTAGGTAAACCCATTTTTGACAAGATCATTGCACTATCTGAAATTTCTTCAGATGAAAGAAGTGCTATTGCCACAAAAGGCGTGGTTCTTTCGGTTGATTCAAGAGAATTTATAAGCAAAAAAACGGGCAAACCGTCATTTATTCTCACCTTTATTATTGCAGACACAAAAAATGCGTACACTGCAAAATGTTTCCTTCAAAAAAACAAATTTGACAAAGTTATCTCTTCCTTAAAAGAGGGAATGTGTGTAAAAATACGGGGCAAAGTCGAATATGACTCCTACAGCAAAGAAACTGTTATCATAACAGACCACATAGGCAAAGACTCTATGCCTGAAAGAAAAGATAACGCTCCTGAGAAAAGAGTAGAACTGCATCTCCACACAAAGATGAGCCAACTCGATGCCATGACCGACGCTAAAGTCCTTGTTAAACAGGCTATAAAATGGGGTCACAAGGCGATTGCAATTACAGATCATGCAAATGTTCAGTCTTTCCCTGAGGCGATGCACGCTGCAAAAGGGTCGGACATTAAGGTCATTTACGGAATGGAATGCTATCTTGTAGACGACTCCCAGCCACTCGTATATGACAAAAACTTAAAACGTTACCACGCGGTAATACTGGTTAAAAACCTTGTGGGACTAAGGCATCTTTATGAACTCGTTTCTGCATCGTGTCTTGATTATTTCTACAAAAGACCGCTTGTTCCGCGTTCACTCTTAGAGGAAAAACGAGAGGGTCTTATAATAGGCTCTGCCTGTGAGGCGGGTGAACTTTACAGAGAAATTTTAAATGATGTATATAATCCCGATTACGAAAAGTTAGACAAAATAGTTGATTTTTATGACTATCTTGAAATTCAGCCTCTTGGAAATAACGCATTTTTGCTCAGAGAAAATTATGTGCAGTCTGAAGAAGATTTAAAATACATAAACAAATTAATCATTGAACTTGGAAAGAAAAAAGGCAAAATCACCGTTGCAACGGGCGACGTTCACTTTCTTAATCCCGAAGACGAGATTTTCAGGCGAATTCTTCAATCGGGACAAGGCTATGACGATGCAGATTTTCAGGCACCGCTCTATCTCAGAACAACCGAAGAGATGCTTTCTGAATTCAGTTATCTCGGCGAAGAACTTGCACGTGAGGTAGTTATCACAAATCCGTCAATTGTTGCAGATTGGACAGAAAAAATCAATCCTATTCCGCCCGACAAGGCACCGCCTGTAATTGACGGCTCTGATGAGATGCTCCGTGAACTGACTTTTTCAAGAGCACACGAAATCTACGGCGAGGATATGCCTGATATCGTAAGAAAAAGAATTGACACCGAGTTAAACTCTATCATCAACAACGGCTATTCGGTGCTTTACATCATAGCACATAAACTTGTAAAAAAATCCAATGAAGACGGCTACCTTGTAGGTTCAAGAGGTTCTGTAGGGTCGTCCTTTGTGGCATATCTTTCAGGGATTACCGAGGTTAACTCTCTCGCTCCCCACTATGTTTGCCCAAAGTGTAAATACTGCGATTTTGATACTCCTAAAGAAATCGGGTCAGGCTATGACCTTCCCCCAAGAAAATGCCCCAGGTGCTCTGCCGATATGAAAGCAGACGGTCAGGATATCCCGTTCCAGACATTTCTTGGTTTCGAGGGCGACAAAGAGCCTGATATCGACCTTAACTTCTCGGGTGAATATCAGCATATTGCCCACAAATATGTCGGCGAACTCTTTGGCGAGGACCACGTATTTAAGGCGGGAACTGTTGGAACTATTGCCGACAAGACCGCTTATGGATATGTCAAAAAATATTATGAAGAAAAAGGCATTCCTCTTTCTAACGCAAATGCGGAAAGGCTTGTAAGAGGCTGTACGGGCATAAAAAGAACTACAGGTCAGCACCCCGGCGGTATCATAGTTGTGCCCACCGAAAGAGATGTTCACGAATTCTCTCCAATTCAGCACCCCGCAGACGATGTAAAGAGTGACATTATCACTCTGCACTTTGACTATCATTCAATTGACCAAAACCTACTTAAACTTGATATTCTCGGCCACGATGACCCGACAGTTATCAAAATGCTTGGCGACCTTACAGGTCTTGACCTTACAAAAATTCCGATGAATGACCCTGAAACTATGAGTCTTTTCAGCAAAACCGATGCTCTCGGCGTTACAAAAGAAGACATTGATTCTGAAGTCGGCACATTTGCGGTGCCTGAGTTTGGCACAAAGTTTGTACGCCAGATGCTCCTTGACACAAAACCGACTACATTTTCCGAACTTGTTCAGATTTCAGGTCTTTCGCACGGAACAGATGTTTGGCTAAATAACGCTCAGGACCTTATTCGCTCAGGAACTGCAACTCTTAGTCAGGCAATCTGTACCCGTGATGACATTATGACTTATCTCATTAATGCCCATAACCTACCAAACGCTCTGGCATTTAAAATTATGGAAAGCGTAAGAAAAGGCAAAGGGCTTACAGAAGAGATGGAAAGTGCTATGAGAGAGCATAAGGTTCCTGCGTGGTACATTGATTCGTGCAAAAAAATCAAATATATGTTCCCGAACGCACACGCAGTTGCCTATGTTACTATGGCATACAGAATTGCATACTGCAAGGTTCACTACCCGCTTGAATTCTATGCTGCATACTTTACTGTAAGAGCAGACGATTTTGACTATACTTTAATGGGCGGCGGAAAAGAAAAACTTCTTGAAAACAAGCGTATGCTTGAGGCAAAAGAGGACGAGATAAGCGATAAGGAAAAAAGAGTTATCACGATTATGGAACTTTGCAACGAAATGTATGCAAGAGGATTTGACTTTTTGAGCGTAGATTTAAAAGAATCTGATGCTGAAAAGTTCATAATAAAAGACGGAAATCTTCTTCCGCCCCTAAATGCTCTCCCTGGTCTTGGCACAAATGCGGCTAAGGCGATATGTCAGGCCAGAGATGAAGAAGCGTTTTTCTCAGTTGAAGACCTTCAGCAAAGAGCAAAAGCAAATAAAACTGTTATTCAGGTACTTCGTGATTCAGGAGTTCTTCAGGGACTTCCCGAAAGCAGTCAGGTAACATTTTTCTGATAAAAAATTTGTACTTATTAAAAAACCTTTTTGGAAAAATCCAAAAAGGTTTTTTATTGTTTGTTTTTTGTATAAGTTACTCTTTTTGTAATGCGGTCGATTTTTAAAAGCCTTCCCCTATCTTTCCTCTCGGAAGTATGGCAAACCGAGATGCTGGGGCGGTTGAGTTTCTTTCTTTCGTCTTACGCTTGTAAGCACAAGAACAAGGATTGTTACAACATAGGGAAGCATATTAAAAATTGCGATAGAACTTCTGCTAAGACCTGAAATATACGAATAAGCAATATAGAGTCCGCCAAAAAGTATTGAACCGAGTATTCCGACATTGGGTTTCCATAGTGCAAATATTACAAGGGCAATTGCAAGCCAACCTCTGTCACCGAAACCGCCGTTTGTCCACGCTCCGCCGATATAGTCCATTATAAAATAAAGACCGCCAAGACCCGCTATTGCACCGCCTATACAGGTGGCAAGATATTTATACTTTGTTACATTTATACCCGCCGCATCTGCTGTTGAGGGGTTTTCGCCGACTGCTCTTAAGTGCAGACCTACTCTTGTTCGCTTAAGAACATATGCACTAACTAGTGCGATTATTATTGCAAGATATGCCAAAAAGCCGTATGAGAAAAATATTTCCCCAACTGCTCCCAAATCATCTGCAAACGGAAGACAAGTCTTAAAATAGTCAGAACTTGTTTTAACGGAAAGTGTACCGCCGTCGCCGAAAATCCTGGTCATTGAACCGCCGAAGAAATCACCAAAGCCTACACCGAATGTTGTAAGAGCAAGACCTGTAACATTCTGATTTGCACGAAGTGTAATTGTGAGAAAACTATAGATGAGCGCAAGAAGTGTAGAGCCTATGAGAGATGCAAGAAGCGGAATTATAATGCAAAGTGCGGGATTTGGAACGGCTACGGAATTTTCATAAAGGTAAGCACCGATTATCCCTGCACTTCCGCCAACATACATAATGCCGGGGATACCAAGGTTTAAGTTACCTGATTTTTCGGTTATAATCTCTCCCGTAGAGCCAAAGAGAAGCGGAATACCCTGTTCTACTGCTTTACTGATTATTGTAGCAAACATATATTACGCCTCCTTTTTCTTTGCACGGAATTTGATTTTATAATTTATGAAAAATTCGCTTCCGATAATGAAGAATAAAATTATTCCCGTTAAAATATCAGAAACTGAGTGGTTTAAGTCAAACACTGTTGCTATCTGACCTGCGCCTCTTTCAAGGAATACGATGAGGAAAGATGTCAGAACCATTACTATCGGATTAAACTTTGCAAGCCACGATACCATAATCGCGGTAAAGCCCATACCGCCGACAGATGTTGTTGTAATAGTGTGGTCAACGCCCGACACTATAAGAAATCCGCCGAGTCCGCAAAGACCGCCTGAAAGAGCCATTGTACGAATGATTACTTTCTTTACATTTATGCCGACATATCTGGCTGTATTCTGGCTTTCGCCGACAACGGAAATTTCATAGCCGTGTTTTGAATAGCGAAGATATACATACATCGCTATAGCAAGTATTCCTACAATAATTACGCTCAAGCCATACTTTTGTCCGAAAACCGACGGGAGCCAACCCGCGTTTGTATTGGGGTTTATGATGCCTACTGTGTTGGAATCTTTGGGGTTTTCCCAGAAAACTATGCAAAACGATACAAGTTGCATCGCAATATAGTTCATCATAAGGGTGAAAAGTGTTTCGTTGGTGTTAAATTTTGCTTTGAAAAAAGCAGGGATTACGCCCCAGATAAGACCTGCAACTATTGATGCTACAAGCATTGAGGGGATTAAAAGATATGAGGGGATATGGTCTGAAAGGAGTATCATACACGCAGAACACGCAAGTGCACCGATAAGCGTCTGACCCTCTGCACCGATATTCCAGAATTTCATTTTAAATGCAGGTGTTACAGCAAGTGATACGCAAAGAAGAAGTGAAAGTTCTTTGAGCATCGCCCAAATTCTTCTCTCGGTGCCAAAGTTTCCGTCAAACATTGAAACATACACCTTTACAGGCTCAAGACCTGTGAGAAGAACTATAACAAATCCGCAGATAACAAGTGCAAGTACTATTGAAAAAAGTCTTATCGGCAAAGACTCGTACCACACCATTTCTTTTCTTTTCGATACCTGAATAAGAGGCTCGTGGATAGTGTTTGTATTATTTGCCATTGTCTGCCTCCTTTGATTTTGTCATTAAAAGTCCTATTTGTTCTTTTGTGGTTTCTCTTGCACTCACTATACCGCTCACGCTTCCGCCCGAGAGTACCATTATTCTATCACATAGTTCTAACAGTACATCAAGGTCTTCGCCTACAAACACAACGGCAACGCCTTTGCTTTTTTGTTCGTTCAAAATATTATATATAGTGTAAGATGAGTTGATATCAAGACCTCTTACGGGATATGCTGCCATTAAAAGTTTCGGCGATGCTGCAATTTCTCTGCCGACCAGAACTTTCTGAATATTACCGCCCGAGAGTCTTCTCACGGGGGTTTGTGTGTCGGGAGTTACTATTTCAAAGCGGTCGATTATGTCATCGGCTAATTTTTTGGGGGCTTTTCTCTCTAAAAATACAGATTTGCCTTTTCTGTAACTTCTGAGCATCATATTATCAGTTATACCCATACTGCCGACAAGTCCCATACCGAGTCGGTCTTCAGGCACAAATGAAAGTCTTACGCCCATATCCCTTATCTCTCTTGGTGATTTATCTCTCAGGTTTTCTTTTTCGCCTGTTTTAGGGTCGTTATATATGATTTCGCCCGTGTCAACTTTCTGAAGACCTGCGATTGACTCTAAAAGTTCTCTCTGTCCGCTTCCGGCAATTCCTGCTATACCGAGAATTTCACCCGCATTAACAGTAAATGAAACATCGGAAAGAACTCTTGTGCCCTCACGGTCAACACAGTTTAAGCCTTTTACAGAAAGTCTTTCACAAAGGTTTTTCGGCTCATCACGGGAGATGTTGAGTACTGTCTTTTTGCCGACCATCATTTCGGTTAAGATATTTTCATCTGCCTCTTTAGTTATAACAGTTCCTACATATTCGCCTTTTCTGAGAACCGAAACTCTGTCAGAGAGCGAAAGAACTTCGTGAAGTTTATGTGTGATTATTATTATCGCTTTGCCTGAATCTCTCATACGGCGAAGTACCGCAAAAAGTTTCTGTGTTTCCTGAGGTGTGAGAACTGCGGTAGGCTCGTCCAAAATTAAAATGTCTGCACCTCTGAACAGTACCTTTATTATTTCAACGGTCTGTTTTTCAGAAACGCTCATCTCATAAACTTTTTTCATAGGGTCTATTTCAAAGCCGTACTTTTCGCATATTTCTCTGATGCGTTTAATATAGTCTTTCATATCAAAACTTTTGTCTTCAAGACCGAGAACTATATTTTCCGCAGCGGAAAAAACATCTACAAGTTTAAAATGCTGATGTATCATACCGATTTTATACATAAAAGCATCTTTTGGCGAACTGATTACCACCTCTTTGCCGTCTATGAAAATCTGCCCTGAATCGGGATAGTATATTCCTGAAATCATATTCATAAGTGTGGTTTTACCTGACCCGTTCTCGCCGAGTACAGACAAAATTTCACCCTTATTCACTGTAAGACAGACATCTTTATTGGCATAATTTGTGCCAAATACTTTAGTGATGTTTTTAAGTTCTATTGCAACATTTGTACTCAAAATATTCCCTCCATCTTTTGCTTGAATTCTTTTCTTTTTGAAAAAAGCGATCTGTGTTCGTATTTTTTAAAAAGAAAAGAATCAGGCGGAGCAAAGGCTCCGCCTGAACCTTTAAAATTTCAAAAGAAATTTTACAATTATTTGATTGTAATACCGTCGATTACAAGGTCAAAGTAAGGTGCACTTCTGTATTCTGATTCGTGGAAGTAACCGTCTGCAACAACCTGTGTATCGGGTGTGAATGCTTCGTCAGAGTCAACATCTGCCATATATTCTGTAACTGCTTTGCCGTCTACAGTAAATGTGTTAGTGTCAAATACTTTGATTTCGCCTGAAATAAGTTTTGCTTTAACTTCTTCAAGTTTTTCCTGTGTACCTTTTGCAACAACTGCTTCGTTGAGGCCAAGTGTCTGAACAACGCCGTCTTCAAGACCGCCGCAGAAATCCTGTGTAATTTCTGTGCCGTTTATTGTAGAGGTGATGATGTGTTCAAAGTAAGGCTGCCAGTTGATTTTTGAAGAAATGAGGGCAGTGTTGGGACCCCAGTCGCGTGTGTCGAGGTTATAAGCAACGTTAGGAACTTTTGCTTCTTCACAAGCCTTAGGAGCACCTTCGGAGTCAGCGTGCTGGCTGATAAGGATACAGCCGTCTGCGATTAAAGCGTTTGCAGTTTCTTTTTCTGCTGCTATATCAAACCATGAGTTTGTGAATTTAACATCCATTGTAACTGTGGGGCAAACTGAACGAGCGCCGAGGAAGAAAGAGGTAAGACCTGATTTAACTTCAGCGTAAGGATATGCACCTACATAACCCATTTTAGCCTGGTCAGCGGTGATTTTGCCTTCTTCAATCATTTCATTTATTTTAAGACCTGCAGCAACACCTACAAGGTATCTGCCTTCATAAATTGAAGCGAATGCATTGTAGAAGTTGGGAAGATTTTCTGTGTGTGCTTTTGTACCTGTAGCGTGACAGAAAGTAACTTCGGGAAAGTCGGAGGCCAAGCGGTCTTAGGAAGACAACACTTAGC
>JAZQDA010000009.1:0-3163 GCA_045546535.1 Clostridia bacterium
AATCTATGGCAGAGCAGACCAATCCCAATATTGAGCGGTTTGAAAGTCTGTTAAGAAGCACCGAGAGAGCGGGTATGGATAGTCTGATGGAGTTTATTCGTAAGTCAGACTTCTATACCGCTCCGGCTTCGACAAGATACCATTCTTGTCACGAGGGTGGACTTCTTGAACACACTTTGAATGTTTATGACCGCCTTGTAAGCAAGTTCAATGATGAGTTATGGAAAGACAAGGTTGATGTTGGTTCAGACAGCCTCATTATTGCCGCCTTGTTACACGACTTATGTAAGTGTTATTTCTATGGCACAGAATTGAAGAACAAGAAGGAATATAGCGACAAAGGAACAAAATCTGACAGCAATGGTAGGTTCGATTGGGTAACAGTTCCGTCTTACACGGTTGATGACAAAATTCCTTATGGTCACGGAGAAAAGTCCGTGATGATGGTTGAGGAATACATCAAGTTAAAGCCAATGGAGAGATATGCTATTCGTTGGCATATGGGCTTCTCCGAGCCAAAGGAGAACTGGAACACTCTCGGCACAGCAATGCGTAAATACCCTCTCATTCTTGCTCTGCATATGGCAGATTTGGAATCAACATATTTACTCGAAAAGGAAGAATAAGCAATGAGCAAGAAAACTGATATTAAAACTTGTCGATATGCAAGATGTAATCACCCGGACAAATTGATTGATATTACAAAGGATAACTACCACGTTGAGGGAAAAATGTACTACCACGCCGATTGTTACAACTTAAAGAAAAAGGGCGATTGGAAAGACGAACAGACCAAGAAAGACCTTCAGTATATCAAAAATCAATGGGTTTTAAACATCAATCAGACAGTTGTATATAGTCAGTTGTTCCACTGCTTAAACGACTTAATTGCTCGTGGAGTTTCATCCGAATACCTTGTATTTGTTCTTGATTATGTAATCAAAAACAAAATGAATTTACGGCATCCACAAGGCTTTAAATACTATGTCGATAGACAAGAGATTAAGGATGCCTACCAAAAACATCTGATTGCAAAGAGTGGCGCAAACAACAAATCCAACTTTGTGGTTACAGATGATAGTTCAAATGCTCCAAAGTTTTCGGTTACACAAAAACCGCAAGGCTTTAAGAGCATATTAGGAGGTAAGAAGTAATGGATATTGCAGAACTTTCCGATATTCAGTCAGAGAGCGGTGTAATTGGAACACTGATTTATCATCCCGAATTTGTACTTCATACTGATTATCTCCTTCCCGGATATTTCTATGGAGTTGAGAATGGCTGCATCTATTGGGCTATCCAAGAACTCTACAAAGACGGTATCACAAACATTGATGCCTACAATGTAGCAAACAAGTTACAAAGCCATCAGGGAGTTTCAAAGACCATTGAGAAATACAATCTCCCATCCGTTCAGGAGTTTATGGAGTTGTATAAAGGAACTGCAAGACACACGGTTGAGGAATACAAAATGCTTGCAGAGAACCTTGTGACTTTGGCTTTCAAGAGAGATTTGATTAAAGTCCTTAACCAGTTGTCAAACAACTGTTACCGCAAGGACTACGACCTTGATAAGTTAAGCAATAATGTGTACGACGAACTTGACAAACTGACACAGAAGTATGTGTCTACAACAGATGTTCACACTCTGGGAACAGAGATTGATGACATTTGGAGTGAGATTGTCGGACGAAGAACCGAAGATGGCACATATGGCATTCCGTCTAAATACCCGATTTTCAATGAGTATTTTACTTATGAGCCGGGTGAACTTGTAGTAGTTCAAGCCAAATACAAGAGAGGTAAATCCGTGTTGCTTATGAACGAAGTGGTTCATAAACTCAAAAACGGTGTACCTACATTGGTAGTTGATACAGAAATGCAGACCAGACTTTATACAGAAAGATTGATTTCCCATCTTACTGGTATTGAAATCAAGAGAATAAAGAATGGTCGCTATTCAGATGAGGAAGCAAAGAAAATCAGCGACAGCATCAAGTGGCTTAAAGAGCAGCCATTCGTACATATCTACGACCCAAATATTACAAACGAAAAGTTATATACCATTTGTAAGATGCTCAAATATAAGATGGGACTTACCTTTGTGGTCTTTGACTATATCAAGAGCAATGCGACTTCAACAAGTGATAACTACAATATCCTCGGTGCAAAATGTGACTTTTTGAAAAACCAGATTGCAGGTGAATTGAATCTTTCAGTTCTTACGGCTTGTCAGTTAAACCGTGCCGGTGAAGTTGCAGACAGCGATAAGATTAACCGTTATCTTTCTGTCGGTATCAAATGGGATTATAAATCACAAGAAATGATTGCCAAAGACGGTATGAAGTGCGGCAACTCATTTGCAAAAATCTATGTTAATCGTCTCGGTGAGCAAATGCAGGAAGATGATGAGGAAGATTACATCGACTTCGTGTTCTCCGGCGATACAATGACGATTATCGAAGCAGAACAGCACGATAGAAACGGAGCATTTTAAAAAGACTGGAGGTAAGGTTGGATGAATTATGATGACGAAATGTTAAGACAAATCAATGAAGAAGCCGACCTATATGCCTATGTAAGCCAGTCGTTAGAACTCGAAAAGCGTGGAGAGGACTACTTTACAAACTGTCCTCTGCACGTCGATGTTACTCCATCTCTATCGTTTACTCCCGCAAAAAAATCTTACTATTGTTTCTCTTGCGGCAAAGCAGGTGGAATGATTGGTTATCTAATTGACTTTGAGGGAATGTCATTTGAGGATGCCGTTGAAAAGGCTGCAAGTTTGGCGAATGTTGACCTTTCAAAAATGTGCCAATCCAAAACAATGACTTTCCTCAAACGATATAGAATGATGCAAAGCCAAAAGAAAGAAGTGTATCAACACGAAATCTTACCTGCCACCACAATGAAAAAGTATAAGAAATGCAAAGTCCAAGAATGGCTGGACGAGGGCATTGAACAAGAAGTAATGGATTTGTTCGGAGTTCGCATTGACGATATTGGCAATAGAATTGTTTACCCTGTGTATGACATAGAAGGCAACCTTATCAATGTCAAGGGAAGAACAAGATATGAAAATTACAAAGCAATGAAAATTGCTAAATATATAAACTACTATACCGTTGGTGTGATGGACTATTTTCAAGGTCTTGAAACAACG
>JAZQDA010000010.1:0-5444 GCA_045546535.1 Clostridia bacterium
TTGTCTTCCTAAGACCGCTTGGCCTCCGACTTCATATTGTCAAATATTAAAATATTTTGGTGAATTTTACATGTAAAAACTCCTTGCAACAGTATCATTGCAAGGAGTTTAATAGTTAAGGTTCCTATTTTAGTGCATAATCTTTTGCATATTATGGCGTAAGTTTGGCGTAAATTGGCGTATATTTTCATTTTGCCAACTCGTCAACCCCGCTATTTTACTGCGCTTTTTTGATTATTTGTTATCTAACGGCTTCATAGTGGGGAACAAGAGTACATCTCTTATTGCCTGTGAATCAGTAAGGAGCATACACATACGGTCTATACCAAAGCCTATACCGCCCGTGGGGGGCATACCGATTTCGAGAGCGTGCATAAAATCTTCTTCTGTTGTGTTTGCCTCATCATTACCGAGAGCAAGGAGTTCTTCCTGTGCTTTAAATCTTTCTCTCTGGTCGATGGGGTCATTAAGTTCTGAGTATGCGTTTGCCATTTCCCAGCCATTCATAAAGAATTCGAAACGCTCAACATAGTCGGGGTTTCCCGGCTTTTTCTTTGTAAGCGGTGAAATTTCTATCGGGTGGTCCATAACAAATGTAGGCTGAATGAGATGATGTTCAACGAATTCTTCAAAGAAGAGGTTTAAAATATCGCCTTTTTTGTGGTGTTCTTCATATTCGATATGGTGTTCTTTGGCAACTGCACGAGCCTCTTCAACTGTGTTGATTTCATTAAAATCAACACCTGAATATTTTTTAACTGCATCGAGCATTGTGATGCGTTCAAATGGCTTTCCAAGATCCATTTCAATGCCGTTATACACGATTTTTGTAGCACCGAGAACTTCCTGGGCTACATGGCGGTAAAGATTTTCTGTAAGGTCCATCATACCGTGATAGTCTGTATACGCCTGATAAAGTTCCATAAGTGTGAACTCAGGATTATGGCGGGTATCAAGACCTTCATTTCTGAAAACTCTGCCGATTTCGTAAACTCTCTCAAGTCCGCCTACGATAAGACGTTTAAGATAGAGTTCGAGTGAAATTCTGAGTTTGAAATCTTCATCAAGTGCATTGAAATGAGTTTCAAAAGGTCTTGCTGCTGCACCACCTGCATTGGAAACGAGCATAGGTGTTTCAACTTCAATAAAGTTCTCACCTGCAAGATAACTTCTTATTGCAGAAATGATTTTTGACCTCTTGATAAAAGTATCTTTAACATCTTCGTTCATAATAAGGTCTACATATCTCTGTCTGTAACGAAGGTCGGTATTTGTCATACCGTGGAATTTTTCGGGAAGGGGCTGGAGCGATTTGGTGAGAAGAGTGAGTTTACTTACTCTGATTGAAATTTCACCTGTCTGTGTGGTGAAAACTTCTCCCTCTGCGCCTACGATATCGCCAATATCGAGTTTTTTAAAGCGTTCGTATTCTTCGTCGCCCAAAATATCTTTTTTAACGAAAATCTGAATCTGTCCGTCGGGGTCTGCAATATGGAGAAAGCCAACTTTACCCATTCCCCTTTTTGACATTATACGACCTGCTACTACTACATTCTGACCGTTGTATTCAGAAATTCTTGCCTGTATAATTTCAACTTCGTCGCTGCCGCGTTTGACAAGTTCGCGTTCCTCTTCGGTATAGTTATCTTTAATCTGACCAGATGTGTGAGTTCTTTCAAATTTTGTGATTTCGAAAGGGTCTCTTCCGTCTGATTGAAGATTTGCAAGTTTTTCTCTGCGGACTTTAAGTATTTCATTAAGGTCTGGCTGTTCAATATTGTTGTTTCTTTCCTGCTCACTCATTCGCGATTTCCTCCTAAAGTCGATTACCCTCGGCTTTTATTTGCCTATTTCAAGTATTTTAAGTTCTATTGCACCGCCGGGGGTTTCTGCCATAACAACATCGCCCACTTTTTTGCCTATAAGTGCCATTCCGAACGGAGATTCGTCGGATATTTTGTTGTTATCGGGATCTGCTTCTGTTGAACCAACTATTGTATAGACTTCCTCTTCATCAAATTCAACATCTAAAACTTTAACTTTTGAACAAATACTTACAACATCTGTAGCGATATTATCTGCATCTACTACTCTTACATTTTTAAGCATTTCTTCTATTTTGCTGATACGTTCTTCCATAGAAGCCTGAGCCTCTTTTGCAGAATCATACTCAGCATTTTCCGACAAATCGCCGAAGCCTCTTGCAATTTTGATTTTCTCGGCAATCTCTTTTCTGCCGGTAACTTTGAGGTACTCCAGTTCGTCCTCTAACTTTTTGAGGCCTTCGGGAGTAAGTACAACCTCTTTTGCCATATTTCTAATCCTAACCTTTCCGCCCGCATATGAAAAGTTGATGCCCTATCTGCGAGCGAGATAAGGCGAATAAATGTCATATTCTACATTCTACATATTATACCCACAAAGAGTAGAATTGTCAATAGTTTATGGTGTCTGATAAAGGGCTTAAATTTCTCTTCTTCCCTCTATTGCCTTTGCAAGTGTTACCTGGTCGGCATATTCAAGGTCTCCGCCGACGGGAATGCCGTAAGCAATTCGGGTTACTTTAACATCAAAAGGCTTTAAAAGGCGCGAAATATACATCGTTGTTGCCTCTCCCTCAATGCTTGGATTAATTGCCATAATAACCTCTTTTATACTGCCATCTGACACCCTCTCGAGAAGTTCTTTTATCTTAAGGTCTTCCGGACCCACAGAGTCCATCGGCGAAATGCACCCGTGAAGAACATGGTAAGTGCCTGTGTATTCCCTTGTCTTTTCAAGCGCAACAACATCTTTTGGCTGTTCAACCACACATATTACAGACTTGTCCCGTCTTGCATCCGAGCAAACCTCGCATATTTCTTCTTCTGATATATTCTGACAAAGTGAGCAATAGCCTATCTTTTGTTTGGCATTGGTAAGTGCATCAGTTATGTCTTTAACCTCATCACTGGAAAGCGACAGTATATAATATGCCATTCTCACGGCGCTTTTATTTCCTACGCCGGGCATTTTTCTGAAAACATCTATAAGTTTTGAAAAACTTTCGGTGTAAAGCATTTTCTTACCTCTCTAACACAAATAATATTAAAGGATTTAAATAAATATCACAAAGTCTATATATTTTCTTCAATATATTTTACTATATTCATATAAAAGTCTTTTGTGTGGTTTTTAAAGTACGCGCACACTTTTTTCGCTTTTTCCTTATCACCTGCGTACATTTCAAAATCGATAAGTTTAACATTATTCTCTTTAATTCCGCACACCACTTTATATTCGCGTTCATTTATGGGGATATAGTCAGCGTAAATCTTATTGATGTCTGACTTGTCATTATTTATTTCTCTCGATGCCTCGATTATTGACTCTCTTACGCTGAGCGGAATACGGGAAGAAAAATATTCACATGTTTCTTCGCCCATATTAGTGAGAGTGTAAACATATTCCTCACCTATTTTAAATTCTTCAACGCTTTTTATTTCAATAAGTGCATCAAGATACTGCTGAAGTTCAAAATACTGAACATCAGCACTTTGCGATACAACCTGACTGAGTATCTGATAGTTGGGGCTCTGTTTTAAGTTTTTTAGTGCAAAAAGAATAATAAGTTTTGCTTCGTAATCGCCCGGTTTATACACAAACGGCTTCATTAGAGCCACCTCCTGTTATATAATTTTAAAAACGCAGCACATAGGCTGCGTTTTTTTACAGTTTGTTATGCGATATATGGAGCAAGTTCTGCTTCTATTGCAGCAGCATCATCTGTATGTACCTGAACATCAATGGGTTTTGTAAGGTCAAGACTGAAAATACCCATAATGGATTTTGCATCTACCACATATCTGTCAGAAATTAAATCAATATCAAAATCATATTTGCTCACAATATTTACAAAGTTTTTTACATCGCCGATAGAACTGATTTTCACTTTAATTGTTTTCATTTTTCTGCCTCCTGCTTATTATAGTATTACTTAATATATATAATACAACCAAACCCTCAAATTGTCAAGTCAAAAGAGTAGGTCTTGAAAATATTTGTAAATAGTGTATAATTGAATATATATTATACATTCAAGGAGAAAAGCATATGAAATCGGTATCGGTATGCACTCTGGGGTGCAAAGTCAACCAATACGAATCAGAAGCGATGCTTACGCTTTTTAAAGAAAACGGCTATGAAATTAAAGACTTTAACGACCTTTGCGATGTCTATATCATAAACACCTGCGTGGTTACGGCAGAAGGCGAGAGAAAATCGCGTCAGATGATTAAAAGAGCAACCAAGAAAAATGCGTCCGCTATCGTTGCCGTTGTAGGTTGCTACAGTCAGATAAAGCCTGAAAAGGTAAAAGAGATTGACGGTGTGAGCGTTGTTATCGGCACAAAAGACAGGCACGATATTGTGTCTATGGTTGAGTCGGCGTTAAAGGAAAAGTTGCAGAAATCTAATGTTACTGATATTTTAAGGCATAGAGAATTTGAAAAACTTGAAATTTCAGGCTATGAAGATAAAACAAGGGCTTTTGTTAAAATAGAAGAAGGTTGCACAGAGTTTTGTTCATACTGCATCATTCCCTATGCAAGAGGGCCTGTGAGAAGCAGAAGTTTAGAGAGCATAAAAAAAGAGGTTGAAACTCTTTCCCGTAACGGCTATAAAGAAATTGTGCTCACGGGTATTCACATTGGTTCATACGGAAAAGATTTAAAAGATTTAAGTCTTATTGATGCAGTAAAAACAGTATGTTCTGTCGACGGAATTGAGAGAGTCCGTCTTGGTTCTGTAGAGCCGAGAACCCTTACAGATGAATTTGTAAATGAAATAAAAAACCTCGGCAAAGTTTGCGACCATTTCCACATCTCACTTCAGAGCGGGTGCGATGCAACACTCAAAAGAATGAACAGAAAATACACTGCAAAAGAGTATGAAGATGCAGTGAGTAGGCTCAGGAATGCTTTTGAAAATCCTGCAATAACTACTGATATTATAACGGGATTCCCCGGTGAAACAGAGGAGGATTTCAACGAGTCTTTTGATTTTATGAAAAAAATAAAATTCAGCGAAGTTCACGTCTTCCCCTATTCTCAAAGAGAGGGTACAAAAGCGGCATCTTTTGAAAATCAGGTTGATAAGGGCATAAGAGAAAAAAGAGCAAAGATTATGATAGAATATGCGGAAAAAATGCACGAAGAATATGTTTCTTCTTTTGAGGGGAAAAAGGCGGATGTGCTTTTTGAAAGAAAATCTGCAGACGGAAGTTTTGAAGGACATATGACAAATTATATCCGTGTGAGAGCAAAAAGCGATAGTGACATTTCAAACAAAATCATAAGCGTTACTTTAGGTAAAGCACAAAACGGCATAATAGATAGTGTGATAGATAAATAAAAACCCATTCAAGCCATTGGTAGACTGCCCCAATTTGTGCGGACAGTACAAAA
>JAZQDA010000011.1:0-6578 GCA_045546535.1 Clostridia bacterium
GGCTACGATCCGACTTAGGACTCGTTCCAAGTTCTGACCATATAGTATGAAACTCATTGGGTTTATGTATTATGGCACTGCCTTTTTCAAGAACGAAAACATTGCCATCAACACCGACGCCGACTGCTCCGTCAAGGACAAAGACTGCCTCCCAGAAATTATGCTTTTCCCCGCCGAAAATATAATCCTTTTTAAAGTCAATCTTAAAAAAAGTGTAAATTGAATCAATATTTATATTGTGTTTAATTTCACAACCCTTAATCATAACATCACCTGTATCTGATTTGAAAGATTTTGTATCTGATTTTATATATACATCATTTGAAATTTATACTATAATGATAATATATTTTTGGCAAGGTGTCAACCTATGACGCTGTGCCCCTATCAAAACAAATGTTACAGGAGATGCATAAAATGGATACAACTTTATTAGTAATGGCTGCAGGAATGGGTTCTAGATTCGGCGGACTCAAACAAATTGCTCCTATGGGCAAAAATGGCGAAATTATTCTTGACTTTTCGGTTTATGATGCACTCAAAGCAGGGTTTAACAAAGCCGTTTTTATTATCAAAAAAGAAATTGAACACGATTTCAGAGAAGCGGCAGGAAAGAGAATTGAAAAAATGATTGACACAGAATATGTGTTCCAGCAGATTGATTCAAATCTCCCCGAAGGTTTTACAGTTCCCGAGGGCCGTACAAAACCGTGGGGAACAGGCCATGCGGTTCTTTGTGCCAAAGATGCTGTAAAGACTCCATTTGCAGCGATAAATGCTGATGACTACTACGGAAGAAGATCTCTTGAACTTATACATAACGCCCTCGTTGGCGGAAGCGAAATTTGTATGGCAGGATTCCGTCTTGGCAACACACTTACAGAAAACGGAACTGTTTCAAGAGGAATTTGCGAAATTGAAAACGGACTTTTAAAATCAGTTACAGAGCACACTGCTCTTGACAAAAACTCTCCATTCCCTATGGATACTGTGGTTTCTATGAATATGTGGGGATTTAAGCCTGAAATTTTTGGTGAACTTGAAACAAGATTTTCTTCTTTCCTTTCAAACCTTTCAAATCCTGAAAAAGAAGAATTTTTCCTCCCCTTTGTTGTAGACGACCTTATTAAAAACCATTCACAGAAAGTTGACGCGTTCATTTCTGACGAAAAATGGTACGGCGTTACTTATAAAGAAGATACCCCCCATGTGAGAGAGGCTCTTCAAAAACTTATGGAAGAAGGTTATTATGATGGAATTTAATTACAATCCCATGGACGAAATAATGAATGCATTCTCTTTGGAATTTACAGTTGACCCCTACGGCGACGGTCATATAAATGACACCTTTGTTGCCGATGCAAAACCAAGATATATTCTGCAGAGAATCAATACTTCAGTTTTTAAAAACCCACAGAAACTTATGGAAAATATCTATGCCGTAACCAGACATTTAAGAGGCATCATTAAAGAAAACGGCGGAAACCCTGAAAGAGAAACTCTTAATGTTGTTAAAACAAAAGACGGCAAACTCTTCTTTGAATCAAAAGAAGGAAAATGCTACAGAATGTATAAATTCATCGATGATACAATAACTCTTAATCTCCCTGAAAACCCAGAGCAGTTTGAAAGTTCAGCAAAGGCTTTTGGCCGTTTCCAGAATATGCTTTCAAACTTTGATGCTTCTTCACTTTATGAAACTATCCCCGATTTTCATAACACCCCCAAAAGAACTGAAAATTTAATAAAAGCATATGAAGAAGATGTTGCAAAAAGAAAAGACGAAGTAAAAGAAATTTACGATGCATATCTTGAATTTGCGTCTGATTGCGCTACTATCACAAAAGACCTCGAGTCAGGAAAAATTCCGACGAGAGTAACTCACAACGATACAAAACTCAACAATGTCTTATTTGACGCTCAGACTAAAGAAGGTCTTTGCGTTATAGACCTTGATACTGTTATGCCGGGTTCTCTTCTTTTTGACTACGGCGATTCACTTAGATTTGGAGCATCGAGTGCAGCAGAAGACGAGGCTGACCTTGACAAAGTATTTTTCCGTCTTGAGTATTTTGAAGGTTATACTAAAGGATTCCTTTCAGAACTCGGCGATAAGATTACCGAAAGAGAAATTGAACTTTTGCCCCTCTCGGCTCTCACTATGACATATGAATGCGGAATCCGGTTCCTTACAGATTATTTAAACGGCGATACATACTTTAAAATTCACTACGCAGACCAGAATCTCGTAAGAGCAAAAAATCATCTTAAACTTTGCCAGGATATTTTTGCAAAACTTGGCGAAATGAAAAAAATCGTAGACAAATACATATAAAACACTCATTTTTCGACAGTATATAAACTAAAGCCTTCGGGAAAGATTTTAATGTAAAAACAAAATCTTTTTCGGAGGTTTTTTTATGATAAATAAAGTTGAAATCTGCGGTGTTAACACATCGAAACTTCCGGTTTTATCAAACGATGAAAAACTAAAGTTATTTGAAAGAATTAAAAAAGGCGACAAAGACGCAAGAGAGGAATTTATAAACGGAAATTTAAGGCTTGTCCTTTCTGTTATTCAGAAATTCTCAAACAGAGGAGAAAATGCAGACGACCTTTTTCAAGTCGGCTGTATCGGTCTTATGAAATCAGTTGACAATTTTGACCTTTCACAGAATGTAAAATTTTCAACTTATGCCGTTCCTATGATTATAGGCGAAATAAGAAGATATTTAAGGGACAACAACTCTATCCGTGTGTCAAGGTCCCTTCGAGATACTGCATACAAGGCTCTCGGTGCAAAAGAAAGACTAATGGCTAAAAATGAGTCAGAGCCTACAATCGACGAAATTGCCAAAGAACTTGGAATGGAAAAGGAAGATATTGTATTTGCACTCGACGCAATTCAGGAACCCGTTTCGCTTTTTGAGCCTGTATACAACGACGGTGCAGATGCCATTTTTGTTATGGACCAACTCAGCGACGAAAAAAGTCTTGACGAACACTGGCTTGAAGAAATTTCCTTAAGAGAAGCAATGAAAAAACTCGGAGACAGAGAAAAACATATAATAAACTTAAGATTTTACAAAGGCAGAACGCAAATGGAAGTTGCAAAAGAACTCGGGATAAGTCAGGCGCAGGTATCAAGGCTTGAAAAAAGCGCTCTTTCACATATGAAAAAGAATATGTAATATAAATTTGACATAATTTGTCATATCAAAACTTTTTACAAAGCATTATTGCACAATATTGTCCGCTCGTTGTTGACTAATGGGAGGCGTAGTGATATACTATAAAGGTAATCACAAATGCTAAACGGAGGTATACAAAATGGGCGGCTTTTTTGGTGTTGTTTGCAAACACGATGCTGTTTCCGATGTTTTTTTCGGAACCGATTACCACTCACATCTTGGTACAAGACGAGGCGGTATGGCGGCTTATGACTCGGAAATTGGTCTGCAAAGGGAAATTCACAATATTGAAAACTCACCTTTCAGAACAAAATTCAACGATGTAGAGGACAATATGAAAGGGCAGTCAGCAATCGGTTGCATAAGCGATTACGACCCTCAGCCTCTTATGATAAAATCAAGCCTCGGAACATATGCTATATGTGTTATCGGAAGAATCAATAATGCAGAAGAGATAATTGACCAGTATCTTTCTTTTACTCACGGTCATTTTAATGCTATGACGGGCGGTGTTATAAACGCAACTGAAATTGTTGCCGCTCTGATGGGACAGAAAAGCAGTTTTGAAGAGGGAATCCGCTTTGCTCAGAAGACAATCGACGGAACTGCATCAATACTTATTTTAAAAGATGACGGAACTATAATCGCTGCAAGGGACAGACTTGGAAGACTTCCTGTTCTCATCGGTAAATGCGAGGACGGATACTGTGTAACTTTTGAATCCTTTGCTGCTCATAAACTCGGATACGATATAGAAAAAGAACTCGGACCGGGCGAAATTGCTCATATCACTCAAGACGGATTTGATGTTTTGAAAAAGCCTCTTAAAGAAATGAAAATATGTGCGTTTTTATGGTCTTATTACGGCTATCCCACATCTTGCTATGAGGGAATAAATGTTGAAGTTATGAGAAACAAAAACGGCTCTATTATGGCAAAGGCTGATATGGAATCCGGTAATGCAGAAGGTGTTGACTATGTCGGAGGTGTTCCAGACTCTGGTACGCCCCACGCTATCGGCTATGCAAATACAAGCCATATTCCCTTTGCAAGACCTTTTATAAAATACACTCCCACATGGGCGAGAAGTTTCACACCGTCGCATCAGAATGAGAGAAATAAGATCGCAAAAATGAAACAGATTGCCGTTCACGACCTTATTGAAGACAAAAATCTCCTTTTTGTTGACGATTCAATTGTGAGAGGAACACAACTTAAAGAAACGGTTGATTTTCTCTATGACAACGGTGCAAAATCGGTGCATATGCGCAGTGCCTGTCCGCCGATAATGTATGGATGCAAATATCTCAATTTCTCCCGTGGCACAAGTGATATGGACCTTATAACAAGAAAAACAATTGTTGAACTTGAGGGCGAAGAAGGGCTTAAATATATCGATGAATACAGCGACGGTACAACCGAAAGAGGCAAAAATTTGAGAAAAGCAATTTGCGAAAAACTTCACTTTAAATCGCTCGAATTTCAGACTGTTGAAGGCATTATTGAAGCAATCGGTATTGATGAGTGCAAACTTTGCACATACTGCTGGAACGGAAAAGATTAATAAATACACTTAGGGCGTCCTCACTTGTGGATGAATCGATTTTGACTTGAATTTTTCCGTTAATACGGTGCAAAAAAAATCCCGTAATGAAAAGACAGAAGCAGTTTTGTTTCTGTCTTTTTTTGTCGAAATGTTTTTGTTGCATTTTTATTTTAAAAATGTTATACTTAAATAGCCAAACACACAGACATATAAATGCTTACAAGTATGTATTTTTACTTTTGGTAAAAATACAGGCTCTATTTCTGCATACTTGTAAGGAATTATGAATGTGTTTGGCGACCTTTCGGAGCTATGTATTTTTCGAGTGTGTAGTTCCGAGTGAACTGCACACTTTTTTATTTCCGGAAAAATAAAGAGGAGTATATATTAAAAGAGGTGAAACTATGGAAAATTATAAGGAATTATATTATGAACTTTTCAATAAAATTTCAGATATAATAGCACAGTTACAAGAGATACAAATAAATACTGAAGAAAAATTTATATGTGATGAAAAAAATACTTAATATAGCAAAAAACAGAAGCGAAAAATATCGCTTCTGTTTTTTATTATTTGAAAAAGTCTTTCATTTTATCAGCAAAACTTTTTCTTTGTTTAAAGTTACTTTCACCGCTTATTTCGCCAAAGCGTGAGATGACTTCTTTTTGCTCTGCGTTTAAGTTTTTAGGAACTTCAACGGTAAGTTTAACGAGCATATCCCCTCTCACTCCGCTTCTCACGTGGGGAATACCTTTTCCTTTCATACGCACAACAGTGCCTGGCTGTGTGCCCTCAGGGACAGTATAAGTAATTTTTCCAAGTTCATATTTTTTATCGGGGTCAAGTACGGGAATTTCGATATCTGCACCGAGTGTCGCCTGAACAAAAGTTATAGGAACTTCTATGTTTACATCATAATTTGAACGGGTAAATATCGGGTGGCGTTTAATTGAAACTGTAACCAAAAGGTCGCCTTTTGGTCCGCCCTTAGAACCTGCGTTACCAAGACCGCGGTAACTTACGGTTTCACCCGCATTGATACCTGCGGGAATATCAACTTCGATATTTTTTGCTCTTTTTACCTTTCCTTTTCCGTTACATTTCGGGCAAGGGTTCTTTATTATTGAGCCTTCTCCTCGGCAGTGAGGGCAAACCTGGGTGTTTATCATCTGACCAAACATCGTGTTCTGAACAGATTTTATCTGACCTGAGCCGTTACAGTGCGGACAGGTCTGTTTATCAGATGCACTCTTAGCACCGCTTCCGTTACACGCTTCGCAGTCTTCTACAACATATATTTTGAGTTGTTTTTTTACACCAAATGCCGCTTCTTCAAACGAGAGAAGAACACTCTCTTCAATATCGGAGCCTTTTCTCGGACCGTTTCTTCGTCTCTGGGAAGAACCAAATCCGCCAAACATAGAGCCGAAAATATCGCCAAGGTCGTCAAATCCCATACCGCCGAATCCGCCAAAACCGCCTCCGCCCTGACCTGCGCCGAAATTGGGGTCGACACCTGCAAAGCCGAACTGGTCATAGCGGGATTTTTTTTCGGCATCACTAAGGATTTCATATGCTTCGCCGACTTCCTTGAATTTAACTTCTGCGTCTTTATCTCCGGGATTTACATCAGGGTGATATTTTTTGGCAAGTTTTCTGTATGCTCTTTTTATTTCATCGTCGGTGGCGTTTTTACTGACGCCAAGGACTTCGTAGTAATCTCTTTTATCTGCCATAATTTTTACCTTTCAGAGAAAATGCTGAAAAGAAAAGTTTTACCTTTCTTTTCAGCCATAGATTCCCTATTTTGCAATAATTATTTATTGTTATTGTCGTCATC
>JAZQDA010000012.1:0-2080 GCA_045546535.1 Clostridia bacterium
AGATACATTTAGACCTCACGACTAACACGCACTTTGATGAAGTAATAGACAAGACATACGATTTAATGGAAGAGTTAGGAGTAAGTGTAGACAGTATCAGTTTTGAGAAGATGGAGTAAGAGGAATGACAAATTGTCCAAATTGCGGAGCGATTGTTACAGGAAGTGTATGCGAGTATTGTGGCACGAGGTTTGAGAGAAAAGCGAAACCGTTTCCAAGGAAAATATCAGAAGTGCTTGAGTTAAAGGCAACAGGTCTTGATGACACATTTTTCCACATTGAAATAAAGGGAGAGGATTAGAATGAAGGTTATAGGGTATTTAAGAGTTAGTACGACAGGGCAGATAGGGGAAGACAAGTTCGGCATAGAAAGTCAGAGAGCAGACATAGAGGAATACTGCGAAGAGAACGGACACGAGATATTAGCATGGTATGAGGACAAAGGGATAAGTGGGGCGAAGGAAGAGCGACCACAGTTCGGAAGGATACTGCAAGGTGACTATCCCGAAGGAGTTGAAGCGGTGATAGTGGCGAAGAGTGACCGAATTGCCCGTGATGTATACATATACTTTGCTTATAAGAATGAATTAAGGAAGAGTGGGTTGCAGGTCATATCGGTAGCGGAAGACTTTGGCGACCAAGGAGCGTTCACAGTAGTTCTCGATGCGATGATTGCATCAATGGCAGAGATTGAAAGACAGAACATCAAGATGAGGACAAGTGGGGGACGAAAGCAAAAGGCGAGTAAAGGTGGATATAGTGGTGGCAAAGCACCCTATGGGTATAGTGTATCCAATCATTCTCTCACGATAAACCCAAGTGAAGCCGAAGTTGTGCGAAATGTTTACGCATTAAGGGAGAGTGGGTACAAGATGAAGGACATAGCCTTTACCCTCAATGCAAATGGCAAGAGAACGAGGAAAGGAAGCCTGTTCACGATTTCTCAAGTGCAAAATATTTTGGAAAACAAAAAGACCTATATGGGATATTACAGATATAGCGGTAGCGAATGGGTAAAAGGAGAGCAAGAAGCGATAATATGAACAGTTTAATGACAGAGATATGGCGATGTGTACAAATAGCCAAGAACAAGGAAGAAGAAATCAGAATACACCTTCACCCTTCAACGCTATATGAACTCATAGGGGCAAATACAGACATATTCGTACAAGAGAACGGACTACAAGGATACGGTCACAGTTTGTTTGGTGTTCCTGTAATTATAGACAAGGACATTGTTGAAGATAATTTTTGGATAGAGCGAATAATTTTGCCTTAAAAGTATTTGACACCGAAATAATTCTTGTGATATATTCAATGCAACGGAAATCTTTTTTCGTTGAACCCCTTTCAAATTGAATAACAACTCTAACCCAAAACCCTAAAAACCCAATGAAAAAAGCATTTTCGATAGAAATATCAAGAGTGCTTTTTTCTTTTACGAGAAAGGCGGTTTAAGGGCAAATAAAGGCATTATGAACAAAGAATTATTAAAAGCATTTAACAGTTTTAAAGATGACAACATCGAGTATGCATACTCTGCCTTGGTCAACCTATGGCGAGATGACAAAACAGAAGAAGTATATAACCTCATATACAACTACAGACTTGAGTTACAGAAGAGATTAAGGAATAACCCAAGTGATTTTGATACCATTGAGAACGCAATACATTATCTGTATATCCTAACTGCAAGGGAGAAGTTTGATGATTTCATGATTGCATTGGAATGGAACAGAGAGCCACAGGAGAGGTTTTGGCTACCGAGAAGGAAGCAACTCATGGTTATCTGTAAGCATCTACAGGCATTAGAAGATGGCAAACTCGATGAGTTATTTATAAGTCAACCGCCAAGAACTGGCAAGGCACTTGCAAACGATACACCAATTTTAACAAGGAAAGGGTGGAAAAAACATGGGGATATAGACGTTGGAGATGAGGTTATCGGTTTACAAGGGCAATTTAAGAAAGTATTAGCGGTACACCCAAAATGTCAACTTGATGTTTTGGTGGAATTTACTAATGGCGAAAAAATTCAATGTCACGAAAACCACGAATGGCGAGTTATAGACAGGAGAGA
>JAZQDA010000013.1:0-5182 GCA_045546535.1 Clostridia bacterium
GACATCAACAGAAAGATGCTCTCCGAAATCGCTATTGCAGACCCTCAGGCATTTGCTCAACTCGTAGAAAAAGCAAAATCTGCATTAAACTAATATATAAGAATAAAATGCAATCATTCGTATGAGTGATTGCATTTTTTATTTGCAGTAAATGTATTTTTTAAATTCAGTCTTCATATATTGTATAAACATTATAATTATGAAGGGATGAACGAAATGGAACTTAATCGAAAAACAGTTTCTGTATGCAAATCATATAAGCAAATTAAAACAAAAACAAATGTAGAAGCAGATGTGATAGTACCTGATACAAAGCCTGATATTTACAGAATTTTGAGCGTAAGGGCAGTGCCCGATGTGTCCGAGCGTTATATTAGAAAGGACAAGATTATTTTTTCGGGAAATGTAAAATTCACGGTTTTATATGTAGGTGAGGGCGATACAGGAAAAATTTTCTCCATAGAATATTCTTCACCGTTCAATCATCAGGCAGATATGCATGGAGTTGATGATAACTTTTTATCAATAGGTGCATCAAATGTTTCAAAAACTATTTATGATGTAAAAAATTCGCGCAAACTATCTGTGGGTGCAAGTCTTGATTTGAGCGCAGAAGCAATTTGTCAAAATGACATGGAAGTAATAGACGGCGATAATGATTTTTCTTGTGTCGCATCAAAAACAAAAACTTACAAAGCCGATACATTAAAAGCGATTGAAGAGTTTGAAATAAGTCTTTCAGATACCGTAACACTTCCGACAACCGATGAAATGTGTGAAATATATGATATAAGCATTCGCCCTGACATTTCAGAGATAAAGACTGTAAATAACAAGGCAATAGTCAAAGGAAACGCCAATATTTACATAATTTATTCTGCTGACTCAAATCTGTGCAGTTATGATACCGAAGCAACATTTACAGAGATTGTAGATATTGATTCTATTTCTTCAGAACATACCGTTTTTTCTCATTTTGAAACAGCACAAATAAACCATTATAAATCTGTGTCCGATACATCAACACAACTTGATATAGATTTTAAACTTCGCGGAAGCATTTGTGCATATGAAAGCGGAGAATATAATGTGGTATCAGATATTTACAGTCCTGATTATAACTACAATGCAATCCAGAGAGAAGCAGGTTTTATGCATGTCTCAAAATGTGAAAAAGCAAATTTCACCCTTAAGGATACAGTAACTATTTCAGACACAGAACCGTCCATTTCAAAAATTTATTATATGGATACTTTTGTAAGTGCAGTGAATATAAAAAAGGAAAATGACAGCGTAATCGTCAGCGGAAAAACTGAGAATATCATAGTATATGCCGATGAAAACGGAAATCTAAATCGTATAAGAAACTCAACACCTTTTGAATCGGAAATACTTTCTGTCGACAATAGTGAGAATGCAAATATCAATATTGATGTAACCTGTACAAATTCAAGTTACGCACTGACATCTTCAAAAGAAATTCAGGTCCGTACAGTTCTTAGCACAGATACAAGACTTGTTTCGCTTACAAATGCAGATTTTATAACCGATTTTTCAGTCGATGATACCAAGCCAAAAGAGGACTCTATGCAGCCAAGTATAGTAGTTTATTATCCTGATAAAAATGATGATATATGGGATATTGCTAAAAAATATAATACTAAGGCAGAAGATATAATAGAAATAAACTCGCTTGACCCCTCACTGTCAACACTTTCAGATAAACCCATACTCATACCCAAACGCAGTGTGAACAAGGCTTAAATATGGAAAAGTTTTTATCCCGGGCAGAAAGTTTTATTTCTGCCCTTAATAATTTCATCTGGTCATCGCCTTTAATTGTGCTCATGGCATTAGTTGGTATTCTTATGAGTGTCGGCACAGGCTTTTTTCAAATTTCCCATCTTACGCACTGGCTTAAAAATACCGTTGGGACACTTTTTTCAAAGGAAAAAACAACATCAGGTAAAGAAGATGATAAAACTCTTTCAGCATTTCAGACCCTTTGTACCGCTCTTGCCTCAACAATAGGCACAGGTAACATCGTAGGTACGGCAACCGCTCTTGCCTCGGGCGGTGCAGGAGCAGTTTTCTGGATGTGGGTAGCCGCTTTTTTCGGTATGATGACCGCATATTCGGAAAATGTACTCGGTATTTTCTATCGGCAAAAGGGAATAGACGGCGAGTGGCATGGCGGTCCTATGTATTATATAAGCGAGGGTATAGGTGAAAAACGCTTTGGCAGAAACATTTCCAGGTCTTTATCTGTAATATTTTGTATTTCCTGCATCTTTGCTTCTTTTGGAATGGGAAATATGGCGCAGGGAAATTCTATTTCCAATGCTCTTTCATCAAATTTCAACATTTCCAGAACTTTATGTGCAATAGTCCTTGGCGTAGTTTCTTCTTTTGTTATATTCGGCGGAACAAAAGCGCTTGGACGTACAGCGGAAAAAATCGTACCTCTAATGGCATTTTTTTATATAGGGATATCTCTTTTAGTATTTGTGATGAACTCCCGTCAGATTCCGTATGTGTTTAAAAGTATATTTTCAAACGCTTTTTCAATTCGTTCGCTCTTTGGCGGAGCACTCGGAGTAAGTATGAAAAAGATTATAACGGTAGGGTTTAAGCGGGGCATTTTTTCAAACGAAGCAGGTCTTGGCTCATCAGTTATCGTGCATTCCGCTTCGTCTGTGAAAGAGCCTGTTCATCAGGGAATGTGGGGCATTTTTGTTGTATTTTTTGATACGATAATAGTCTGCACCCTTACCGCTTTTGTTATTTTGTCTTCTCAGGTTCCCGTTATGAGCCTTGAAGATGCTTTAAAAGACATAGGAAAGACGCCAAGATATTTTTATATCAATGATGACGTAAAAAACGGTCTTGTACCTTTAGTTGACTGCGAAGAGAATTATGTTTTTTCAGCCAAAAACAATGAGGCGACAGACCTTCCGTTATATAGAGTCAAGAGTGAAAATGGATCTGAATTCTATATCCGCCCTGGCAAAGATAAAGAGAAAACCTATACAAATATAATGTCTGTAAGGGCAATAACTGCCACAGAAAACGGGGAAGAGATAAAAAATAAAAACGCACCCCCAAACTCAGTGATTTTTGAAAAAGTAGAGGGGGTGTCGCTTGTAACATATGCTTTTTCTCAGAAATTTGGCTCTTGGGCAGGTAAGATTATTGCAATAGCAACCTTGCTTTTTGCTTTTACAACCATAATAGGCTGGTCATTTTACGGCTTAAGAGCGTGGCAGTATCTTTTTCCGTATTCAAAATCAACGGTTTATAAAACAGTTTTTGCCCTGTGTACTTTCTTAGGACCTCTGCTTGATATGGAACTTGTATGGAAAATTTCAGATATGTTTAACGGGCTTATGGCATTTCCAAACCTTGTGGCTCTTATATTCTTATCACCGAAAGTTTTTTCTCTGACCAGAGATTATATACAAAAAACCAAAAGGCACACAAAATGAATTTTACTTCTTTACTTGATTATTTTTACGCTTTATGATAAACTTTTTATTGATACAGAAGAAATGATATTGGGGGAATAAAAGTGTCATACATATATAAAATGTCGGCAGTTTCATATGCAGGTGATACACATCAGGAAAATGATGAGTTCTTTTTTGCTGACACTTTGACAAATGTGTATGAAGATATCTGTAACACCTCTTTTCAGCAGTCTGTATGCAAGGGGAGAAAACATATTTTTTCCGTTTCAACGTGCACCGAGAGTGCGGGTATGCTGTGCAGATACCTTGCAAATCTTCTCCTTAAAAGAACCAATGAAAAAATACGCATTAAGGTTCAGTTTTCATTGAAAAACGCTGTAGATGAAATAACAAAAGTTTATACAGACAATCAAAAAACAGATATGTCTATGCTTTATATAGACGGTGAAAATGTCTATGCCGCAGGTTACGGCGACATAAATATTTATCACTTTGATAAAACAAAAGGCACAGTGACGCCCGTTGATTTCCCCATTTCACCTCTTACGGATTCAGGCACATCAGATGATATTTTGGGTGTAAAAGACGACAGGCTCACTCACGCGAGATATCTTACAGGGGTCTTTGAGGGTGATGAATACCTTGTAGCAGGAAAGGCGCTGAAAGATATTGTTGGAGATGATGATATTTGCAGTATTCTTTCTTCGCATAGCGGGAACAGTGTTCAGATTCTCTCTGACCTTGCCCGTGAAAAAGATGCTTCAAAAACAATTTCTTTAATCCATATAGCAGTCAAAAAAAGCAAATCACTTTTATACGGCTTGATTTTTGGCTCTGCCATACTTTTGGTGTTGCTTTTGATAATTCTTTTATAGAATGTGATTTTTTATTACAGGAGAAAAAACCGTGAAAAAAATAGTAAGTATTTTTGCTCTTATACTGATTATGATATCGGTATTTTGTGTTGGGACTATGGCAAAATCCGACTTTGATAAAACAAATGTAACAGACTATTCAGGAGTATTGTCTGACTTTGTAAAAGAGTATATATCCGAAAAAAACGATATACTTTTTGAACAAACTGGCGCAAAAATTATTTTTTTAGTAACCGATTCTGTTTCTGATACAGATATTAAAGAATATACTGAAAATCTCTATGATTTATGGGATATATCAGATTTAGGCAGAAAGAACAGTATTTTTGTAGTTGTTGATTCTGGTAGCAAAGAATATAGTTTCTTAAAAGGTAAAAATTTAAAATATGCATTGACCGACAGCGAAGTATATAAATATTTTGTTGACAGTTTTGAGCCCTATTTCTCAGAGAATAGTTACGATAGGGCAGTAATGAGCCTTTATAACGCTTTGGGAAGATGGTATGAAGCAAATTATAATGACCTTTCCCTTTCGCTTGACGATGATTATGCAAAATATATGTACGGCACAAGAAAAAAAGATGTGGAGCCAAAGACCGACACTTTATGGCTTTGGGTAGGTGTTTTGGTGTGCCTCGGTGTACTTTTGATATCCCTATTGATAAAACGCAATATGGTATTGAAACAAAGGAGATACGAACGCCGAAAACTAAATGAAAAACGCAGGATAGATATTGACAAAATCACAAATTCGTGATATAATTTCAAACGGTTTGTGTCGGGATGTAGCGCAGTTTGGTAGCGCGCTTCGTTCGGGACACGGTACTATTCAATTCATTA
>JAZQDA010000014.1:0-11383 GCA_045546535.1 Clostridia bacterium
ATTGCGGTCAGTGACCACAGTGCCTCTTGCCATCGCATTGAGCATTGCGAGGTCGTAGATGTTAGGCTTGTTAAGGTGGGTCATAGCGTAGCAGGTTGCAGTTACGCCGGAGATGTTGCTTTCGAGATTGATACCACCGTGATGGCTGCGCTCAATTCCAAGGTTCATATCACACCAGATGAACTTACGCTCAACACAGTCGAAGATGACAGGAATTGCAGTAACGCCTTCAGCATTAACATCCATAACCATATTGACGGTAGTAGGCTCGAAGATTTCACCGCTCTGAACATCCTCTCTTTCCATCCAGCCGAAACGGCAGTTTTCAAGAGAAGAATAATGCTGACCGGTATAGTTGTAGACCTGATATACGATGTATCTGCCATTCTCGGCAACTGCATCAATATCCACGTCGATGAACTCTGCAACACCCTTACCATTGAGGCTGCCACCATTGGTAATATCGCCGGAATGGAATGCCTTCATCTTACCGGAACGAAGTCTGGTATAGGAAACGTGTTCAACATAGTTCCAATCGCTGTCATAGATTGCAGCGGAAAGGTCAATATCAACACGACCAGCATCCCAGCCATTACCCTTGGAGGTGTTAGTCCACCAGATGAATGCACGAACTGCGGTTGCATCAGACTTGATAGGCAACTGGCTACCACGAACAACGCTCTTGTTGGTGCTGCTTGCGCTTCTCTGGCTGAAAGGAACAAGATAGTTCTTGAATTCCTCGTCAACATAGACCTTACCAAGAGATTCCTTGCTCTTGTACTGCTCAATAAGAGCATCACGGCAAGCCTTTGCGACATTCTGGCAAATGGTTTTGTCAATGGCAGGAAGTTCGTTTTTGATAGACATAGCCTTTGCAAGATTGCCCTTGGGGAAGAACACTCTCACGGGGTTAGGCGTTTCAGCCATTCTGCCGATGAAGTGCTGTCTTACCTGAAGGAGTACAGGAGCGGAAATTTCCACAGCCACACTCTTAAAGCATTCGAGGATGTAAGCGGGGTTGTCGGAGTCACGAAGCACCTTGTCGAGTTGTCTTGCGAACTCACCGGGTCTGGACTTCAAGAGGTCAGCGGCAGCCTTCATATCCTTGCGGAGAATTGCAGCCTGTACCTTACCGCCAAACATAAGGGGCTTCTTATCATTGCGGAGAGTATCGAATGCCTTGTTGACATTCTTATATCTCGGATAATTGTATTCAAAAGGATGGAGAATTTCTGCAACTCGAATCCACTCATACTGATAGCGGAACAAATCTTCTGTGATGTTTCCGCAGTTAGCCAAGAGGTCGAGAATCATTCTACGCTCACGGCGTTTCAGATTGCGATACTTGGTCTTACCAGCAAGGCTGATGTCTCCATCGGACAATGCAGTTACAAGACGAAGTACGTCGGTTGCAGTGCGGAAATACTTGCTGATTGCACTTGCAGACTTGACAGGTGCTTCCTCAATGATGAGTTTGCCGATGAGGGCAACATTCTCTTTGAGAGGGATTTCGTCAGGCAAGTAGTTGGCATAATCTGCACAGTCCTTGATGATGGTGGTCACATCTTCCTTATCCTGTGCGGAAAGAGAAGTCTTGCTTGCCACAAGGTTCTTGAAGATTTCCATTAAATCTTCGTGGTTTCCGGTAGATAAAAGAGCCATTTTATTGACATCAATGAGAGGTAAACGCTCATCTTTCTCATATTCAGGCATCAAAGTACCGAAACTCCAATAGTGAACAATCGCATTGATGAACAACTCGATACCGTCCATCTCGGCAACCTGTGTCGGGAAGTTGGGGTACATAGGATTATACTCAACATCCGCACCGACCAACTCTTTGAGAGCAGGGATGAGGTCAGAGTAGAACACCTTCAGTTCATCACGATTCATATGGGAAAGTGCCTCGAACAGTTCCTTGGAGAAAGTGAAGCCAAGAGACTGCACATTCTTCATCATAGTAACAACAAGTGCCTGTTCGTTCTTCGTCTGCTCATAGTCGGCATTGATAGGCTCGACAATCAAGAGGTTCTTGCGACGAAGTAAGATTTTGTTGGTTGCATTCATTTTCTCGTTCTCCTTTACAGTTACATTTCATTTTTTCGGGAATTGCTGGAACTGCAACATACTTTCTTTTTATTCTTCATCAAAAAATTAAGAAGGAAGTTCCAGCATAGCCGAGTAAGGGATGTGGTAATTAAACAGTCAAGAAAAATAAGAATATGTATTGGTTTCTTGTTAATAGAAGGATGACTGTTCATAGCCACACAATGTTTGCTTGCAAGCCCGTGAACCTTGTACTTCGGCATCGAAACTTGTACCCTTACGCCAATGCGGGCATCGACTTGTCGGGAAAGGCTAATCCTTTTGACACACGGTTTCATTCTCACTTACGTGGTGAGCCAGATGGGACTCGAACCCATAGCCCATACCTTAAAAGGGTATTGCGCTACCGTTGCGCCACTGGCTCGTATTAAACTACCGGCAGTTTGTTTATTTCATCATTGCTCAACAAATAAGTGTATTCACTATGCTTTGCAATGACAGTCTTTTCACAATCAACCTGCCAAGTAATTGACACAATGTTTTGGATTGGGTACATTACGCCATTTTCGTCTTTCAAATACCCATCGCTTTTCACGTCGGTCATTATAAAGTCGCCGCCGCTGCAAGATAAACCGCTGACTCTTACCCATTTCCATCTGTTTCCTGTATAGTGTTCTTCTCCGTCGATGGTTTTGAATTTGGCAGACAGTCTTTGCCAAGTGGATGTACCATATAATTTCTCTGGTTCAATAATCTTTTTCTTAAATAACCCCATAATACCCATCCTTGTTGTGTATATTGGCAGGAGAGGAGGGACTTAAACCCATCATCTACATCGGTTTTGGAGACCGGAGTTCTACATTAAACTACTCTCCTATGAATTTGCCCTGCCTGTGGTATGAACTCTGCAAGGCATAGAGTTTGTATCGTACCACTCAACCCCTTATTTATTCGCTTATTTTGGGTTTCTAAAACATACCGGATGTTTGCGATTAGATATACTGGCGGCGAGGGTGAGACTCGAACTCACACACCGTTTCCGGCTACTAACAGTTTAGCAAACTGCTTCCTTACCATTAGGATTACCTCACCATATGGCTGCGGTGGTTGGACTCGAACCAACGAAATGCAGGAGTCAAAGTCCTGTGCCTTACCACTTGGCGACACCGCAATATTTACTTTGTGGTGCAAGCAGCAGGATTTGAACCCACACTCCCACCTATCGTCGATATAGTTAATTTCAAGTGCGCTTATTAACTTCTTTCGGCACTACCGTATGCATCCGATAATGATTACTTTGCTAACAGTTCGGCAGCATATCCCAAAACATCACTATTGTCGGCAAGGTCTACACACTTAACTTATGCTTGCATTTGGAGAGGATAAAGGGATTTGAACCCTCACAACCTGCTTGGAAGGCAGGTATGCTAACCGTTAAACATCATATCCTCATTTTTTGTAACCGAGCCAAAGGACTTTCACCTTTGGGAGCAATGGCTGGGTTCGTGTTTGCAACCACTTCCAGCGGTCTTTCCACTCCTTGCGACCAACATTCTAATCATTTTACATTGCTACTTCATATTTCCGTGTTTTTAAGAGATTTTCTTTTTTGCTCGAAGCCAACGGGACTTGAACCCGAACCCTCCGACCCCACTGTGGGTCAGAATGCTATCCACCTACACCAGACTTCTAATCTCTGCTGCCACCAAATTCACTGTTGTACGGACAGTATTGAATTGGCTCGTACTTTGGCAGCACACTTCAATATGGCTCTATACTCACTACTCGATTATAAATAAGACTTGTATTTTTCTATCTTATTTATTAACTTTAATTGATAACCGACCTTGCAGCCGGTTCTCTCTTGAAGTGTCTTTATTCTATCACACTTTTAATCATTTGTCAAGAGGTTTTTCAAAAATATTTTTTTCAAGTCGCAGATTGCAGAACATTTTCGGCTGCATTGCCAACATCTTCCGTTGCCTTAAACTGCGAATAGAAATATCTACCGACAACAGGTGCAAGAGGTTCGGTTGCTCCAAAAGCCGTTAAGATAGCCTTATACTCATCACTACCCTCTTTCATAGAGAAACTGTCACACAAACAGGTTGCGAGGGTCTTACCTCTCTTGTTGCTAACCATTACAAGGTCTCCGGCATATACACTTTCCTTGTCGGGTACTTTGAACAAATACTTCTGACCGCAGTTTTCGTGCTTAACAATTACTAAATTCATTGCTTATCCTCTCTTTCCTCAACTCTGTAAATGACCGTTTCAATACCACGTTTCTTTGCAGTGGTTATCGTGTGTTTTGTTCCGTGGCTTTTACCATCCCAAAATGCAAGAACCGCACATTCACAGCCATTCTCTTGAATATATTCCAGCATTTGATTGTTGCGGATGAACCCGGCACTCTTGCCGAACTTCACCCAATCTGCTGGAAATCTACGGAGTTTAATTCCGTTTTCTATTGCGTACTTCTCTCCGAGTTTATCCGCACCACGAGCATTACCGCTCACTATGGTAATGGTTCTGTCCTTATGTTCTTTTAGGAACTTCGATACACAGGATTTCAGATATTCATAATCCGCAAAATCCCTGCTACCTGCGATAAGTATTCTCAATTCCATCTTTTTCTCTCCAAATAGTTCATCTACAAACAAATCCATTTCACATAGTAACTTGAAACAGTTGCCGTGCGATGCGTGATTTCTCCAAGAGGTATAAATTTCGTTGAAGCGTTCTCTTGTCATTCTGCCCTCTTTAACGAGTTTAGCGTACTTTCTTAAACGCTTCTTGATATGCCTTTTGTTGTCTCCATTGAGTTTGCGAATTACCTTACCTTGGTCTGTCAAATATGTATGAAAACCGAGGAATCGAATGCCTTTGCTCATAGGAACAATTTCGGTTTTGTCATTGAGTGTCAATTTAAACTCAACCAAATATTCCTTGATTCTCTTTAAACAATGTTGCAGATACTCTTTATCATCGCTTAACAGATAAAAGTCATCCATATAGCGACCATAGTATTTGCAGCCAAGTTCCTCGGTTATAAAATAATCAAGACCGGTAAGATAGATAAGGGCAAATACCTGACTGCTCTGGTTTCCGAGCGGTAATCCGTCTCCATCAACGCTATCTATAAACAAATCGCATATCCACTGAATGCCTTCGTCATCGAAGTAGTTGCGAATACACTTCTTCATAACATCGTGATTGATGGTGTAGAAGAATTTTGTTATATCACATTTCAGAATATATCCATTTGTTCCGTGTTCGGCATAGAAGTTTTCTAAATGCTCCGATAGCCGATTTAATCCGAATAGCGTTCCTTTGCCAATTTGTCCGGCATAATTGTCCTCAATGAATATGTCTCTCATCTTTGGTAAGAGAACATAATCACATAAACAATGTTGTAAAACTTTATCTCGAAAAGAACCCGACTTGATAATTCTTCTTTTAGGTTCGGTAACAATAAACTCCGAATACGGCGAAATCCTGTATGTGCGGTTCAACAACTGTTGCTTGATTACATAAAGGTATTCAAGTGCCATTACATTGAACTTCGCCGCACTCGTTTTCTTGCCTTTACCCTTTAAGGACACTTGGCAAGAATTATAGAGATTCCCAAAATCAGTAAGTGTCTGAAAATCATCCATAATAAACTTTTGTATTTATCCCACAATTTCTTATGAGAAAGGTTATATGCTCTTTTGATGTAGTGGTGTACTCTTTGTGACCGCAAAACCGGTCTATAAACCTCACTAATCCACCAGAACGGGCGCACACCGAGGGAATAGTCACAGTCATTCCAGTTAAGAATGCCGTTGGAATTGACAATGCAAACGTTACGAGCAACAGCATATAGCCTAATGAATATCAAGTCAGGTCTTTCGCCAACGAAGTGTCATAAACTTGACATCGTGTGCTAACGCAACCCATTTTTCGCTTGTCGCTGCACTTATCAAATGAGCGTGTAGACTATACTTGGTCAAACTCAAAAATTTATTGCATTTGGTTATGGCACTTGTCTGCAAATCCCATCTCTTTTGTTTATGTTCGTAAGAATCTGTTGGGTAGGCATTTGCATCCAAGACATCACTGTGAATATCGAGTGCGTATTCTTGTAACTTATCCGCTAATCTGCGAAATTTCACTGGATAGTGTTGCCGGTTGGTCGTGAGGTCGAATACACTGTAATACAGCAATTCAGCCTTGTTACCTATCTCAAATTTAGTCTCATCGCTCATAGTTGTCTTAATTTATATCAAGATACCAAGACGGAAGAATTCAAGATACAAAACGGGCGCACACCGAGGGAATAGCCACAGCCAAGCCAGCCAAGAACGCCGCCGGAAAGGACAACGCAAACGTCACGAACATAGTCCTTGTCGAGCGTAGTGACTCTCGTTGCAGTCCAGCAAGAAGAACCAATCGCAGGAAGGAACTCACGATAACGACGGTAGAGGTCGCAGGTGAGAATGGAAACATTGTCTTTTACAGTTGCTCCCTTGTTAGAACCATCATCGGAAACGAGGTTCACGGTATGAGGGATGATGTTGTGCTTGCCAACTGCCTTGCAAAGTTCCTTATAGAACTCGCCATTGCAATATGTACGAACATCGCTCTTGGTGTAGTCGCCATCCTTACCGAAAGCCATAGACTTGGTAGGCTTCTTGGCGATAATTGCGGTGGTTTCCTCTCCGTGACCAAGCACGATATACTCACGCTCACCGATAGTCACGGTGTCTCCGGGCTTTACGCTGCCGAGGGTCTTACCTGCCATCTCTGCAAGCAGGATTGCGAAAGAACCATCTGCATTCTGGTTTACACTTACCTTTACGCCGGGAATGTTGTTCTGAACTTCAATCTTCATTGATTTTACCTCATCTTTCTTGATTGTTTGGTTTTGGTGTTTTTCTGTCTTATTGATTACACTCATATTATAATCGAACTCTGCGGCTTTGTCAATACTAATTTTGAAAATTTTCCAAATTATTTTTAAAAGTTTATTTTTCGGCATTAGTATTCATTCCCATCGCTCTGGTTAGAAGTGTTCTTATACCCAAAAGCAGGGATAGGCTGCAACTTGAACAAGTTCTTCTTATGCTTATTGTCGATGCTCTCCTTGGTCTGTGCATCGAAACAATATCCAGTACGGATATATCTGTTGAGAACCTTATAGGTAAACCCGAAATTGTCCTCATCGGTCATTCCACACAAACCGTCTGAAGGAGTTTTATAAACAAGTTCTTCCGGCAATCCGCACTCAATGCCGACTGCAATGACTTCATCGCTGGTCAAATTAGCAAGAGGGCTAAAATCGCCAACAGAGTCACCCCATCTGGTAGAATAACCAATCCAATCTTCGGACAGATTACAAGTGTTCGCAACTCTGCCATTCACGGATTGAGAAATTGCATAGAGTGTTGCCATACGGATTCTCGGAGGAAGATTTACAACGGTCTGTCTGGAAATGTTGATAAACTTACCTCTGCGAGAGCCATCAGGCTGCGGCATATACATAGTTTCCATATTCTTGATTACACCATTGTAACCATCGAAAATGTTTACCTGTGTGAAAGGAATACCGAGATGTTCAACCACTTCGATAGAGTCCTCAATGTCATCCTGCACACCATTAGGCATAAGAACGCCGATTACTCTGTCCTTGCCGAGTGCTTCAACGCAAAGGGCAGCAACAACGCTGGAATCTTTACCGCCAGAGATACCGATGACAGCATTGCAATCCTTGCCGTTCTGTTCAAAGAAATCTCTAATCCAATTTACAATGTCATCCTTGACCTTTGGAGCATCGAAGCCGAGTTCGGTTCTAATTGCCATAAGGATTTTGCCGAGATGGTTCATACCCTCTCCGTTGCAAACGCCCCAGAACTTGTCATTCCAAGTATTACCCTCGATAAGAACTTCATCACCGGTAGCAACCAACTTTTCGGCAAGACGAGGATTCTGTGTGAACTTCGCATAGCAAATCTCATACATAACCTGAATCTTTACCTTTTCCCAATCCTCACGCAAAGTCACTGCTCTACCAAGTCTCTTGGAATTGGATGCATCAAGGCTCGTAAACTGCACACGCTCAATTTCGTCAATGGTTTTCTGTGCCTGAAACGCTGCTTCACTGTTTCGGAAAGAAAGACCGTTATATTCAACCGGTGCATCATAGAAGTTGCTCAAAAAGGCATACTCGCCTCTGAAATTATCAATCATAAAACTATCTCCTTAATAGTTATGGCTGTTCAAAAAATCAGCAATATCAGGAAGGGATTCACAGACAGTGATGCCGTTGCTCTTTGCCAGATTTACAACTGCTTCCAAACTATGTGCCATAGTTTTCTCAATGCCATCGTAAAGCACACACAAAATTGTCTTTTCAGGTCTCTTATTGGAATCATCAATGATTTCCGCAATAGAGTAAACACCCTTAATTCCAGATGTGATTACATACAGAACATAGTCTGCGGTTTCTCTTTCGTGTACCTCACGAAGTCTGTCTGCTTCCGACCAATTCTTAACGATTGGATTATAGTAGTCACAGTTCAGTAGAGGAATTAAATCATCTCTCCACTTGTAACCACTACACGTTCCCCCTAAAAATACCTTCATTAGAACTTACCTCCGTGTAAAATCGCTCTTACTTCCGCAAGAGTATATTCTTTTGTCATCTTGCCATCTACGAAAATCGTATCAAGCATATTGTCCTTGTCGTTGCTTGCTTCTTCCCAAGTCTTTCCGTCCTCAAACACGAGGTCTCCGGCTTCGTTAATCTGATGAACTACACAGCAACCCTTTTGAGACTTCTTGAAACCGCCATCCTTGGGGTTCTTGAAGATAGGAGTAGGAACGCCGTCAATCTCACAGTAAGTAGCCTTAATGCAAGAACTGAAAGTATCACGGGTGAAAGGCTTCAAAATGCCATCTTCCTCAATACACTGGAAAGAGAAAGAACCGACACCCAGAGCAACGTTGGAGCAAGCAAAGCCGTTTTCTTCGAGAATCTTGTAAATTTCTTCGCAACGCTGAACGGTAATGCTATCACCATAAATAGCCTTAACGTGAGGGTCAAGAACCTTGTAACCCTTGCTGTTGATAGTGCCACCGAAATGCTCCCACAACTTGAACACAGTCTTGGTTACGACTTCAACGCAATCACCGGAATCACCACGCATAAGCATACAGCCATTGTGGTTCATAATCTCGTTTCGCAACTGCGGAAGAACATTGTCAATGATGTTCCAGTAATCGTAAGAGTCAAGAACTGCGGAGAAACTGGTGTTGGGGTAAATCTCGGTCAGCAAACGGCGCAGGAGAGTGATTTCGTCTCCGTCAACCGCATAGTTGGAACACATAACAGAGTGTTCAGTGCTGGGAGAACCGAATGCGACAGGCTCTTTGGTGCAATCGCAATTATACATTTCCTCCAGATAAGGGATAGTAGGAACGGTTGCAGTCAGCAAGAAAGACAGACACCAACCAGCACCGGCTTTAACAGCAGATTCCAGACATTCCTCACCACGGAAGTCAAATGCTCCCAATGCTCTTGCACGAGGCACATTGTCATCACAGGTCTTGTCGTAATACTCGTTTACGATGTCACGATAAGTAGCACCAACAGTTGCAGCCAACATAGGATGCCACATTTCAGCGGAAATCAGACTTTCGAGAGACTGCGGCAACCAAGCGAAGTCGGGATGAGTGTTGGTAATGCCGAACATAGGCACGTGCATAGGCACGATAGTACCTTCAGGCAGAGACACAATCTTAATAGGCAGATAGCCGAGACGGTGGAGTGCTTCGATTTTCTCAATCTTATAAGCATTCTTGCCGAGGGTTGCATCCATAATTCGTCTGTACTCGCTCATAACCTCATCAAAAGGCTTGTTGAAAAATTCGTTGTTGAAATAGTCGATAAGGTAGGTCTTAATGAAACCCTGCAAACCGAACATTACGACCTTATCCCATCTCTTAACTCTGCTCATTCTGGGAGTGAAGTAGGACACGGACTTCGTGATGTTCTTCGGCAGCATTTCAGCGTGAACCGCCTTGTAAAAGTCGATAAGTAACATAGGGTTAGTCTTTTTCATACTCAAATACCTCAATCATTTCCGCAACTCCAAGTTCTTCGGCTCTTTTCATAGCCTCTGCATTGAAGATGCTGTTTGTAGTGAAAACCTTGTCGATAAGACCGCTCTTGAAAATCTCACCATCAAGAATGGTGGCTTCACAGTGGGAGTCATATAAATAAATCTTGTTTGCTTCAAGTTCCTTTAACTTCTTTGCGCTGTGGTAGAAAGTACCGCCAAGGCTGCTGATGTCATCAATGATAAGAATGTCACTTCCTCTAATAAGGTCTGTTCTACCAGAGACATCTAATCCCTTAATTTCTCCGCTTTGCCAATCTCTCTTTTTTATTCCGAATGCGTATGGCATATCAATCATACCAGAATAACGCTTCATTGCTCCTTCATCTGGATAAAAAGCAATAAATGGCTTCGGAGTAGTGTCAATCTTATCTTTTCGGAAACCAACATAAGTTGTTCTCAATGGCTCAATTTGAATAATTGCCTTTTCAATATACTTCTTCGGGTTCTCAATGATAATGTTATCAATGAGTGCTTCACTCACAGAAGAATGAGGGTCAAGCACGGTCACAGTATCGAATGCCAGTTCGTTGATAAACTCCGCAAAATACTTCAAGGTGAACACGTCGTTACTGCTCTTAACTCTATCCTGTCTTGCATTCGGAATGTAAGGCATAACAAGGTCAATAAACAGAATGCCGTTTCGCTGGAGGTGTCTGGTTAGGAACATAACCGCCACCATTTCCTCATTGCTTTCAAAGTGCCAAGTAAGGGTTGCTCTCTTGCAATCTTCATACTTGGAGAAGTCAATGTTTGGCTTCAACAGCGGAGTTCCATCGGGAAACTTACCGAGGATAATTTTTTTGCCGTCAATCTTAATCATACTTACTCTCCTACAATTTCAATCTGGCACATCTTCATAGTCTGAATTGCTGCATCGTGGCTTTCGGGAGTTACACCGGCACAGCAGGAAGCATCAACTGCAATGCTTGCTTCGGGCAAATACGCCTTTGCAAGAAGAACATTTGAAACAACACAGATGTCGGTACACAAACCGATAAATTCAATTCTGTCGAAGTTGTGTTCTCTAATGTACTCTGCGAGATACAGAGAGCCAAAGGTAGGCTTGGGAATAATAGTGGGATTTTCACCCAAAGCACTTGCAATTTCCTTGTTGAGCATCCAGCCATCGGTTTCCTCAATACAGTGAGGTACAGGCAGGTGCTTGCCTTCAT
>JAZQDA010000015.1:0-21195 GCA_045546535.1 Clostridia bacterium
ATACAAAACCTTCCGACACAAATCGCCGATTATTTCTTTTCTTTAACTTTTGTTGCTTTACCAACTCTGTCACGGAGGTAATAGAGTTTTGCTCTTCTAACTTTACCGCGTCTGGTAATTTCGATTTTTGCAATCTTGGGAGAATTTACAGGGAAGGTTCTTTCAACACCTACGCCGTATGAAATACGTCTAACTGTAAATGTTTCCTGAATACCGCCGTGTTTTCTTGCGATTACTGTACCTTCGAAAACCTGAATTCTTTCTCTGTTTCCTTCAATGATTTTAACGTGAACTTTAACTGTGTCACCCACATTAAACGCAGGAAGGTCTGTTCTGATCTGATCGTTTGTTAAACTTTCGATAATGTTCATTATATTTTCTCCTCTCTTAAAGACGTTCTTGCGGAATTAGTATTTTGTAAACCTTACGGTCTGGTCCGCAGAGGACCGCCCACATACGATATACATATTAACACAAAGATTTTAAAATTGCAAGAAAAATTTGCTTTTTTGAAAAAATTTGTGAATTCTTACCTTTTTCTTCTCTTTTTTTGTGGCGGATTAAGTTCTGTTTCATAAATTTCTTCGCATCTTTTATACATATCGGGGCGTTTTTCTTTTGTTATAAGAAGCGATGAGCGTCTTCTCCACTCATTTATTTTTGCGTGGTCGCCCGAAAGTAAGACTTCAGGAACGCTCACCCCGTGAAAGATAGCAGGGCGGGTATAGTGCGGATATTCTAAAAGCCCGTCGAAATGAGACTCATCAGTGAAACTTTCTTCATTTGATAAAACACCGTCTATCATACGGCTTGTCGCATCAATAATAGCCATAGCGGGAATTTCTCCGCCAGTGAGAACATAATCGCCTATTGAAATCTCTTCATCAACAATCTCATCGAGTACTCTCTGGTCGATGCCCTCGTAATGACCGCACAGAAGCACAAGATTATCTTTCTTGGAAAGTTCTATCGCTTTTTCCTGATTGAAAACTTTTCCCTTTGGCGACATATATACCACATGTGGCTTTTTGGCGAGAGTTTTTTCAATACTCTTATACGCATCATACACAGGAGGCGCCTGAATAACCATACCTCTTCCTCCGCCGTAGGGGGCATCGTCAACACGGTTATGTTTATTATCGGAAAAATCTCTGATATTTATAATGTTAAATTCGAGTATCCCTTTTTCCTCAGCGCGTCCGAGCATACTGTCGTGAAGTACGCCTGAAAACATTTCAGGAAAAAGTGTAAGCACAAAAAATTTCATTTTAATCAAGCAACCCTTCGGGAAGTTGTACCAAGATGTACTTTTCACTGAGATTAACTTCTTTAATTACGCTTTTTAAAGCGGGAATGTAAATGGCAGGACAGCCTTTTTTCTCAACTGTATACACATCGTTACTGCCTGTGGGGAAAACATCGGTAACAATGCCGTATTCGGTGCGGTCATCTTTTACCGTAAGACCTATAATATCCCTTATAAGATATGTGCCTTCAGGCAAATCGTCAAAAAGAGAGCGGTCAACATATAAAACTTCGTTTCTCATTTTTTCTGCCGTATTTACATCATCTATGCCGTTAAGGCGCAAAATCACAGATGCCTTATGATATTTTACGCTTTTAATTTCGCGAAAAACGCCGTCTTTTGTATATACACCGTCTATCTCTTCAAAGAATTCGGGATAATCTGTACGGGGGGTTACCTTAACCTCACCGCGAAGACCGTGAGTATTTACAATCTCGCCAACATCTATTTTATTTTCCAAAGGTTCTCTCTCCCTTCCGGAAATAATCTGATATTTCAAGAGGTTTTAAATCATCAAAGATTTAAAACCTCTTTGTATTACTGTACAATTTCTACAATAACTTTTTTGTTTTCTCTACTTGCACAAGCCTTTATTACGGCACGGATTGACTTTGCAATTCTGCCCTGCTTGCCTATTACTTTTCCCATATCAGACTCTTTTACGTGAAGTTCCAAAACGGTTGAAGAACCTGTTTCAGACTCTGTAACATATACGTCTTCGGGAAAGTCTACGAGAGATTTTGCAATAAATTCCAGTAATTCTTTCATTTAATGTACCTCCCGCCTGATTACTTTATAGCACCGCTGATTTTGAGAAGTTCTTTAACTGTGTCTGTAGGCTGTGCACCTTGACTGAGCCATTTTAATGCTTTTTCGTTGTCAACTTCGATTGTTGAGGGCTCTGTGAGAGGGTTGTATGTGCCAATCTGTTCAATAAATCTGCCATCTCTGGGATATCTTGAATCAGCAACTACGATTCTGTAGAAAGGAGTTTTTTTAGCACCCATTCTTTTTAAACGAATTTTTACCATTGTTTTCACCTCCGTGATTTTAATTTTATATACAAATAGTAATTATTTGAAAAGATTAAAATTGCCTGTAAAGCGTTTCATCTTTTTCGGATTACTAAATTGTTTCATCATTTTCTGCATCTGTTCAAACTGTTTTAAAAACATATTTACATCTTGCAGTTTTGTTCCGCTTCCGTCCGCAATTCTTTTTTTGCGGCTGAAGTTGATTATTGACGGATTATCACGCTCTTTTTTGGTCATTGATGTGATAATCGCTTCAATTCTTCCAAGTTTTCTCTCATCTATGTTTGCAGATGATAGCGCCTTTGCATCAATTCCTGGCACCATTTTGAGAAGGTCACCTAAGGGACCCATTTTTTTCATCTGCTGCATCTGAGCAAGGTAATCATCGAGCGTAAACTGCTGTTTTAAGAGTTTTTGCTCAAGTTCTAACGCCTGTTTTTCATCAAATGCCTGTTGTGCTTTATCTATAAGTGTGAGCACATCGCCCATACCGAGAATTCTTGATGCCATACGGTCTGGATAGAACCAGTCCATATCGGTAAGTTTTTCGCCCTGTCCGACAAGTTTTATGGGTTTGCCCGTAACGGCTCTTACAGAAAGCGCTGCACCGCCTCGGGTGTCGCCGTCAAGTTTGGTTAAGACCATACCTGTGATATCTAATTTTTCATCAAAGCCTAGTGCCACATTTACCGCGTCCTGACCTGTCATAGCATCTAAAACAAGCAGGATTTCAGTTGGGTTTACCTTTTCTTTTATGGAAAGTAATTCGTCCATAAGTTCTTCATTTAAGTGAAGACGACCTGCGGTATCGATAATTACTACATCGTTTCCGTGGCGTTTTGCGTGTTCCACTGCCTCATTTGCTATAAATACAGGGTCGTTGGAATCATCTATTGTAAATACGGGGACATCTACCTGAGAGCCTACTACCTGAAGTTGTTTTCTTGCGGCGGGACGGTAAGCGTCACATGCAACAAGGAGTGGACGTTTGCCCTGCTTTTTGAGTAGGGCGCCTATTTTACCGCAAGTTGTTGTTTTACCTGCACCCTGAAGACCTGTCATCATAACAACTGTAGGCGACTTTGAAGAAAAGTTTATCTTCTTTGCCTCCGACCCCATAAGTGCGGTAAGTTCTTCATTTACTATTTTTATAACCTGTTGACCGGGAGTAAGACTTTCAAGTACGCCTGTGCCGAGAGCCTTTTCAGATACAGAATTTATAAAGTCTTTTACGACTTTAAAGTTAACATCGGCCTCGAGGAGAGCAAGTTTTACCTCTCTCATGGCTGATTTTAAGTCTTGTTCGTTTATCTTTCCTCTGCCGCGGAGTTTTTTAAAAGTCTGGCTGAGTTTGTCTGCAAGATTTTCAAAAGCCATGATAGCGCTCCTTTCTGCCTTTATAAATTTCAGATTTTAGAGCGGATATTTGAAATTTCACTTTGTATACGCTCATCTGAAACAGAGTTTTCACTGAGTATTTCTTCTATTTTATCAAGCGATGCGCTTATTTCAAAGAATCTGTCCATAAGACAAAGTTTAGACTCCATTGAAACAATTTCCTTTTCGCACCTTTTAATATTATCATACACACCCTGACGGGTTATACCGACTGATTCTGAAATTTCGGAAAGCGACATATCTTCCTGATAGTACATCTCTAAAATTTCACGCTGTTTATCAGTAAAAAGATTGCCGTAAAAATCGAGAAGGTATGAAATTTTTAAATTTTTCATATTTATCTCCTTTCACGGACGGGTGTAAAGCGATTTGCTTTACAGACATATAATAGTACATTTTTTTCCGTTTGTCAACTATATTTTCGCAAAATAACAAAGATAGAGCATTTTGTTTTAAAAAACGCTCTATCTTATATCTTTTTTGGTGATTTTTATTCAAAAAGTGCTTTTGCAAAACTTTCGGGGTCGAAACTTTGAAGATCGTCTATGCCCTCGCCCACTCCGACAAGTTTTACAGGGATATCCTGTTCGTGCGAAACTGCCAAAACCACTCCGCCTTTTGCACTGCCGTCAAGTTTGGTTAAAATGATGCCTGTAATATCTGCCACTTCGCCGAAAAGTTTTGCCTGACTTACTGCGTTCTGCCCCGTAGTTGCATCAAGCACTAAAAGAGTTTCTACCGATGATTCAGGAAGTTCTCTTTTTATTACACGGGAAATCTTTGCAAGTTCGTCCATAAGATTTTTCTTATTATGGAGTCTTCCCGCAGTGTCTAAAATCACAACGTCTGCACCTCTTGATTTAGCAGCGGAGATTGTGTCAAAGACAACTGATGCAGGGTCTGAGCCTTCCTGATGCTTTATGATATCAACGCCTGAGCGCTCCGCCCATACACATAGTTGGTCGATCGCTGCGGCTCTGAAAGTGTCGGCAGCACCGAGAATAACTTTTTTGCCATCGGCTTTATAACGAGCGGCAAGTTTGCCGATTGATGTGGTTTTACCCACACCATTTACACCGATTACCATTATAACAGACGGATTTGTTGATGTGTCTATTACGCTGTCTTTACTCTTTAGCATTTCAGAAATTATTTCTTCAATACTTCCCTTTACATCTTCAACCTCTTTTATTTTGTCTTCTTTAATTTTTCTTCTGAGTTCACCGATTATATAAAGAGAGGTTTCAACGCCGACATCTGCCATAATGAGTGCCTCTTCAAGTTCCTCAAGAAGTTCTTCGTCTACTTTTGTAAAAGCAGAAAGAACAGTGTCGAGTCCTGAAGAAAGGGCATTTCTTGTTTTGGAAAGTCCATCTTTCAGTCTTTGGAAAAAGCCTTTGGGCTGAGGAGATGTTTCTTCTGTTATTTCTAAAGTTTCACAAGTCTGGACTTCTTCGTTTATTTCCTGAATTTCTTCGGAGGGTGTTTTTTCGCCCGAAAAGATGCGCGAGAATTTGTCTTTAAATGCCATTATTCATAGTCCTCCAAATCTTCAAATTTAAGTTTGAGAAGTTTTGACACGCCTTTCTCCTGCATTGTTACACCATACATAATATCTGCAGATTCCATAGTACCTCTACGATGCGTTACAACAATAAACTGAGTTTTTTCACTATAGTGTCTGATATAGTCTGCAAAGCGGTAAACGTTATTTTCGTCAAGCGCTGCTTCAACCTCGTCGAGAATACAGAAAGGTGTGGGGTGTGCCTCTAAGACTGCAAAGAGAAGTGCAATTGCAGAAAGCGCCTTTTCACCGCCGGAGAGTGCCATCATATTCTGAAGTTTCTTGCCAGGAGGCTGAACTTCGATGTCAATTCCGCTCTCTAAAACATTTTCAGGGTCTGTGAGAGAGAGTTTTCCCGTGCCTCCGCCAAAGAGTGCCTTGAAAACAACATCAAACTGCTCACGGATTATTTCAAAACTTTCTTTGAACTGTTTTGTCATTATGGTCTGCATATCTCTTATGATGTCTTCAAGTTTTTTCTTGGTTTCATCAAGGTCTGCTTTTTGTGTTGAGAGATAGTCAAAACGCTCTTTAACCTCTTTATACTGCTCGATTGAATCAATATTGATATTTCCGAGTGCCTTTATCTGAGAACGAAGATGTGCGGCCTCTTTTTGCGATACGCTCATATTAAAATCTTCTTTTTTGTATTCAAGAGCGGCATTGTAGGTGAGTTCATACTCATCCCATAGTTTAGATACAATATGTTCTGTTTCAAATTCAAGTTTTGAATTCTGATTTTCAATTCTCGAAAGTTCCATTTGCAGAACATAAAGACTTTCATTGAGTTCTTTTAATTTTCTCTGGTCTTCAACAAGTTTTTTAGATGCGTTTTCATACTCGGCGCTTCCAGAGTCTATCGCCTTTAAAAGTTCATCAGAATTTTTGCTCTGGAAAGTAATCTGATGTTTTATTTCTTCAATTTGCTTTGAAAGTGTATCGTTTTCTTCAGTAAGTTTTACTTTTTCCTGTGCTTTTTCTATACTTTCTACTGCACTGGTCTGCTTTTCTTTTGAAAGCAGGTCTATCTTTTCAGTATATACGCTTATGTCTTTTTCTATGTTGGCAAAAGCAATTTTTTCATCGGTAACAGAGTTTAAAAAGTTTTCTTTCTTGGAAACGAGTTCTTCGCCGTCTGCATTTACCTTTTCAAGAACAGTTTTAAGCAGGGAAGATGTTTTTTCATTATCAGAAATATTTTGTTTTAAATTTTCTTTCTGTTTTTCAACATCTTCAATTTCGCCCAGAACGTTTCCGCTTTCATTGGTTATAAGGCTTATATTTCTTTCAAGTTCTCTTATAATGCGTTCATTATTCAATTTTTCCGATGCAAGTTTCACGCTTTCGGTTTCGCATTTTGAAAGGTTTGCATCAAGTGTTTCCTTTTCACCCGCCATTTTATTGACTCTGATGCGGTAACCGTTGATTTTTTCATCGTTATCGTCAATGATTTTTGTGAGTTTTTCTATTTTTTTAGTGAGTTCTTCAATGTCTTTGGCTCTGCCAAGAAGACTGTTGGTCTTATTTACGCTTCCGCCTGTGAGAGAACCGCCTGTGGAAATTAACTGACCGTCCAAAGTTACTATTTTGTATTTATAGTGCGTCTTTTTGGAAAGTTCTACAGCGTTATCGATATTATCCATAACAACGGTGTGTCCAATAAGACTTTTTATAATGCCCTCAAACTTTTTATCACATTTTGCAAGTTCGGCGCCAAGACCGATATATCCTTTTGCATTTGTGGGAGCATCATCTAAAAGTGTGCCTTTTACAGATGTGAGGGGAAGAAATGTTGCTCTTCCGAGTTTATTCTCTTTAAGATAGGCTATGCATTTTTTTGCAGTTTCTTCAGTTTCTGTAACAATATTTTGAAGTGCACCGCCGAGTGCAATTTCAACTGCGGTAACATATTTGGGGTCAACGTCAATAAGTTTTGAAACAACGCCCAAAACACCCTTAATGTCTTTTGTAAGTACACTCTTTACGCTTTTTGAATAGCCCTCGTATCCTCGCTCTAAGTCTTCGAGTACACTTTTTCTCGACGCAAGGTCGTTACACTGGGAAACCACTTTGTTCTGCTCCTCTTTTGCCTTATTCATTTCATCTGTGAGAGCAAAATATTCATTTTTTAGTTTTTCCAAATCGTCAGACGCTTTTTTCTTTCTTTCGTTTAAAGCATCTGTATCTTTTTTAATTCTTTCGTCTTGCGAAACTGCTTTTTCAAGTGCTTCTTTTTTTACGTTTAGGTCGTCCTGAAGCGATGCTTTTCTCTCATCAAAGTTTTTAATGAGAGCATCAAGACCCGAAATTTTAGCCTTAAGTGCAGAATTTTCTTCTAAAAGCGTAACGATTTTGCCCTTTATTTCTTCGCTTTCTTTATGATTTGCCTCTATCAGAGAGTCTATGCGTCCTGCCTCTTCGTCATACGCTTTTGATTTTTCTTCTATTTTTTCTTTCTCGCTTATCTTTTCACTTATCAAAGAGCGTAGTGTTTCGCCCTCTTTATCACCCGACGTGATTTTTTCTGTGAGCGCCTTTATCTCTTCATCAATACGCTCACAGTTTTTGAGGTTATTTTCAATCGTTGTGTTAATCATTTCTATTCGGTGAGAAAGGTCGCCCGAATTTTTTTCAATGTCAAAACTTTGCTGTCTGAGTGCCGTTATTTTATCATTGATTTCAGTCATTGAAAGTGTTTCTTTTTCTATTACCGCTTCTAACTGGGCAAGGTTTACTTTTTCGGCATTGAGTTGTTCAAATGCTATGGTAAAATTCTTTTTACCTTCTTCAAGTGCAGTTTTATGTTTGTCAATATTTCTTATTGAGATGTTAATATCGAGCCCTTTAAGACTTTCTCTGAGGTCAAGATATTTCCTTGCTTTCTGTGACTGAATTTCAAGAGGACCTACCTGTGATTCGAGTTCTGAAAGCAGGTCTTTTATACGAAGAAGATTTTCCTCGGTCTGCAAAAGTTTTTTCTCCGATTCATTTTTGCGGTATTTATATTTGGTTATGCCTGAGGCTTCTTCGAAAATATTTCTTCTTTCTTCGGCTTTATTGGAAAGAATCTGGTCGATTTTACCCTGACCGATTACAGAATAGCCCTCTTTACCAAGACCTGTATCCATAAAAAGTTCGTGGATATCTTTAAGACGGCATTCCTTATCATTTATAAGATAGTTACTCTCTCCGCTTCTATGAACTCGGCGCGTAACTTTTACGGTGTCATAATCAATTTTAAAAACACCGTCTTTGTTATCTAAAACTATAGAAACCTGCGCATAGCCGAGCGGACTTCTTTTCTGAGTACCTGCAAAGATTACATCTTCCATTTTTCCGCCACGAAGACTCTTTGCGCTCTGTTCACCCATAACCCAGCGGATAGCATCTGATATATTACTCTTTCCCGAGCCGTTAGGTCCGACTATGGTGGTTATACCTTGTCCGAATTCAAGATTAATTTTGTCTGCAAAAGACTTAAAGCCCTGCAATTCAATTCCTCTTAAGTACAATTTCAAAACACCTCAAAAATAATCATTACATTCTGTTATATAATACCATATATTTTGTTTTTTTGCAAGAAAAAAACGCAATATATTGTTAATTTAATTAAAATTAAAACAATATATTGCGTTTGATTGTTTATTTATTATTTGTTGAGATATTTTAAAACTTCCTGTGTAACAAGTTTTGTAAGTTCGTCTACATTAGAGCCTGAAACTACATTTGCGCTAACACCACTTGCTTTAAAATCTGCTTTGCCGTCTGATGAGAAAAGTTTCATTTTCTTTTCTGATTCCTGTTTAACGGCTTCAACTGCAGCGGGGATAAGGTCAAGGATTCCTTTTTCCATGCTTGAGAATTTTTTGAATTCTGCTTCAACTGCTGCAACGTTGATATCGGTAAAGATATTAACTTTGCTGATACCTTCCTTGATTGCCTGACGGAAGTCGCCATCTGTAAGACCTGAACCGCCGTGAAGTACGAGGGGAACATCTACAGTTTTTGCAATTGTGCGAATTCTCTCAAAGTCGAGTTTGGGAGGAAGTTTGTATGCACCGTGTGCATTACCTACAGCAATTGCAAGTGCGTCAACTTTTGTTCTGTCAACAAAGTCTTTTGCAAGTTTGGGGTCGGTGAAATATTTTGAAGGATCTTCTATGTGAGATGAGCCCTCTGCAGAGCCTTCATTATCACCAACATGACCGAGTTCACCCTCGATTGATGCACCGAATGAATGAGCAAGATCAGCCATTTCTCTTACTTTGCGTACATTTTCTTCGTATGTATCTGTTGAGCAGTCATACATAACTGAACTAAAGCCAAGTCTTAACGCCTTTTCACAAGCCTCAAATGTAAGACCGTGGTCAAGGTGAACAACTACGGGAACATTGGCATTTTTTGCCATGGGGAGCAAGTAGTAGGAAACAACTTCCAAAGGACAATATGGGAAGAAGATTTCCGCAGTACCAACGATTACGGGTGAACGAGTGCATTCAGCCGCAGAGATGATACCTCTTGCAAGTTCAATACTTACTGCGTTGAAAAGACCTACTGCGTATTTGTTTTGTTTCGCAGGTCTTAAAACATCATTCAGATTAACTAACATAAGATTTATCTCCTTATTCCGATAAAAAATCGGTGTTTGTTTTTGAAAGACAATTATTAAACTCATTTTGGCACAGAGAAAAACAAGCCTTTCTTACTACATTTTCAATTATACAAACATTTACGCTTTAAGTCAAGACAAATTTTTGATTTTTGTTGATTTTTTTCTGTTTTTTTGAATTTAATGTTATTTTTTGTGGTTTAATTTTAGTGTTATGTTGTATTTTTCTTTAAAATAGGCTATATTTTCTTTTTTATGCCCGATTATCTGTGAGATTTTTTTCTCTTCTGCGTCAATATAAAAAATGGTGTTTTTTAGTCCCTTTGACAAAATTTCTTCTTCAATTTTTTCTCTCATAAGGCGTGAATATACAAGTTCTGCAAAGGCTTCGTGATAAGGTCCCCCTGCTATATCATCTTTAAGTGTTTCAGTTGACTGAAGCCCAAGTCTTAAAATTTTAATTGATGCTTTTTCATACATCTTAACCAGTTCTTTGCAAAGATTTATTGTTTCTTCCATTTCCTGTGCCTTGTATGTGCCGTCTTTATACATATCATAAAGGCGTGTGTCTTTCATAACAAGTGTCGGATATATTCTGACGCAGTCGGGGGAAAGGGCTACTATTTTCTTTGCAGTTTCAATGCTTTTTTCATATGTGTCGCCGGGAAGTCCTGTCATCTGCTGAATGCCGAGTTCAATGGAAAAATCTTTTATAAGTTGTGATGCCTTTTTTACATCATCAAAGGTATGTCCGCGTTCTGAAAGTTTTAACACTTCTTCATCTGCCGACTGAACACCGAGTTCTATTGCTGTCATTGAATACTTTTTGCAAAGCGAGAGAATTTCGGCATCTATTGCATCAGGTCTTGTTGAACATCTTATACCGTCTACTCTATTTGCTTTTACATATTCGTACGCAGTTTTTAAAAGGTCTTCCATTAAAGTTTTATCAATGGCAGTAAAACTTCCGCCGAAAAAGGCTATTTCAACATAGTACGTTCCCTTTGCATTGTTTTTTTCGATAGTTTCAAGATGCTCATTAATTTCCGTTTTTACTTTTTGTATATCAACATCGTCTTTTTTACCCGTGATTTTTCTCTGATTGCAAAAAACGCAGTCGTGCGGACAGCCTTTATGCGGAATAAAAACAGGTATGTGAAAAGTTTTCTTCTTCATAGTTTTCACCTTACAAAAAAAGTTGTAACAAAAATTGCTACAACTTTTTTACTTTTAAGCCTTGGAATTTTATCGTTTCTGGGCTTACGCTTCTTTTTTCATTTTTGAAATATTTACTGCAGGTATTGTTTTAACCTCTTTCCTTACCATATCGGCAGTTACAGTTACTTTAGATGCCTTATTTTCACTGGGGGCAGTGAACATAATATCGCTCATTGTGTCTTCCATAATTGAGCGAAGTCCCCTTGCACCTGTTTTGAGTTCGATTGCCCTGTCGGCTATCGCATCGATTGCGTCAGGTGTGAATTCAAGTTCGACATTATCAAGTGATAAAAGTTTCTGATACTGCTTAACAAGTGCATTTCTGGGCTCTGTGAGAATTTTAATAAGTGCCTCGCGATCAAGAGAATCGAGTGTGACATTTACTGAAAGTCTTCCAATAAATTCAGGAATAAGTCCGAATTTCAAAAGGTCCTGAGGCTGAAGTTCTTTTAAAAGGTCGCCTATCTGTTTGTCTTTCCCCGATTTTATATCTGCACCAAACCCCAGCACTTTTTTACCTGTGCGCTGTTCGATGATTTTTTCAATCGAATCAAATGCACCGCCGCAGATAAAGAGAATGTTTGTGGTGTCAATCTGGATAAACTCCTGTTGGGGATGTTTTCTTCCGCCCTGAGGCGGAACAGATGCAACTGTACCCTCTAAGATTTTAAGCAGAGCCTGTTGTACACCCTCACCGCTTACATCACGGGTGATGGACGGGTTTTCAGATTTACGGGCAATTTTGTCAATCTCGTCGATATATATTATACCTTTTTGAGCGCTTTCAATGTTGTAGTCGGCTGCCTGAATAAGTTTTAAAAGTATGTTTTCTACATCTTCGCCAACATATCCTGCCTCGGTAAGCGATGTAGCGTCTGCTATGGCAAACGGAACATCTATGATTTTTGCAAGTGTCTGTGCAAGAAGAGTTTTTCCAGAACCCGTAGGACCAATCATAAGAATATTGCTCTTTTGAAGTTCAACATCTTCCTCGTCATACTGCGGCGATGATATACGTTTATAGTGGTTATATACCGCAACTGCAAGGCTCTTTTTGGCTCTGTCCTGACCGACAACATATTTATCGAGAATGTTTTTTATGTCGACAGGTTTGGGGAGGTCAGAGAGAGAAACGTCCAGAGACGGTCCCATTGCCTGATAATCGCTTTCCACAATTTCACTACAAGCCTCAACACACTCATCACATATAAAGCAGTCGGCAGACGGACTTGAAATAAGACGCATAACCATATCCTGACTTTTTCCGCAAAACGAGCAGGTGAGTTTGTCTTTATTTTTATTTGTCATCTATACTCTCCCGTTACTTTCTTTTTTCAATAACTTCGTCTACAAGGCCGTACTCTTTTGCTTCAAGTGCGGTCATAAAGTTATCTCTCTCAGTATCGGCAGTGATTTGTTCCAAAGACTTGCCTGTTCTTTCACTGAGAATGGTATTTAAAGTGTTTTTGATTTTAATTATTCTGTCAGCGTGAATTTTGATATCGGTTGCCTGACCCTGCATACCGCCGAGAGGCTGATGTATCATAATTTCGCTGTTTGGCAGTGCAAATCTTTTGCCCTTTGCACCTGATGCTAAAAGAAATGCACCCATTGATGCCGCCATACCTATGCAGATAGTTGAAACATCGCATTTAATATACTGCATTGTATCATAAATTGCCATACCTGCAGTTATAGAACCGCCGGGGCTGTTGATGTAAAGGCTGATATCTTTATCGGGGTCTTCGCTTTCAAGGAAGAGCATCTGTGCAACAACTAAACTTGCAGTTACATCATTTACCTCTTCACCTAAAAATATTATTCTGTCCTTTAAAAGTCGTGAGTAAATATCAAATGAACGTTCTCCTCTGTTTGTCTGTTCAATTACCATTGGTACAAGACTCATGTGTAATACCTCCTTTAAATAGTATCTGGCCATTGGAGGATAATCCTCCAATGGCTAAGGCGAAACCAATGGTTTCGCCTATGATAAGTTTAGTTTTATTCTTCGTCTTTTTTAGCAGTTGTTGTTTTTTTTGCAGGTGCTTTCTTAGCAGGTGCTTTTTTTTCGGTTGTTGCTTTTGTAGTTGTTTTCTTAGCGGGTGCTTTTTCGCCGTCTGCTTTCTTTGTTGTTGTATTTTTAGCAGGTGCTTTTTTAGGTTCTTCCGCTTTTTCTTCAGCCTTTTTTGAAGGTGTTTTTTTAGCCGCAGGTTTTGTGGCTTTAGCCTGGTCTGCGATTAAAGCAACTGCTTTTCTCATCTTAAGGTCTTCTTTCATAGACTCTTTTTCGTTTTCGCCGATGAGTGTTTTAATTTTGTCAAGTTCCATTCCGTACATCTGGGCCATTTTGGAAAGTTCTGCTTCAACATCATCTTCGGTTACTTCGATATTTTCAAGTTTTGCAATCTCTTCTAAAACAAGGCTTGATTTAACCTGAATTTCTGCCTGGTCTTTAAACTGTTCTTTAAATGTGTCCATATTGGAACCTGTAATCTGCATATACTGTTCCATATTAAGACCCTGAGAAGAAAGACGATAAGAGAATTCTCTGATTAAATCTTCAATGCGGTTGTCAATCATGCACTGGGGAATATCGATTTCAGCGCTTTCGCAAACTTTTTCAACGAGATTGTTTTCAAATTCTGCTTTTGCTCTTTCTTCGTTTGATTTGTCAAGAGTTTCTTTTACGCTGTTTTTATATTCTTCAAATGTGTCAAATTCGCTTACATCTTTTGCAAAGTCATCATCGAGTGCGGGAAGTTCTTTAACTTTGATTTCTTTAACTGTTACTTTGAACATCGCATCTTTGCCTTTGAGGTTTTCTGCGTGATATTCTTCGGGGAATTTAACATTGATTTCTTTTTCTACACCGATTTCGGCACCAACTAACTGGTCTTCAAAACCAGGGATAAACTGACCGCTTCCGATTTCGAGGTTATGGTCAAGACCTTTTCCGCCTTCGAATGCTACGCCGTCTGCAAAGCCTTCAAAGTCGATTACTGTAAGGTCCCCCATTTTTACGGGTCTGTCTTCAACATTTATAATTCTTGCATTTTTCTCGGCTGCTGCGTTAATCTGAGCATCGATATCTTCTGCTTTTGTTTCGTAAACTTTCTTTTCACATTTAATGCCTTTGTATTCGCCAAGTTTAACTTCAGGTTTTACTGTTACAGTTGCAGTGATAACGAGGTCTTCTTCACCGCCGATTGTTTCAATATCAATTTCAGGACGGTCAACAGGAGAAATACCTGATTCTTTCACTGCGAATTCATATGCTTCGGGGCAAACAAAGTTTACAGCATCTTCATAGAATACACCCACGCCATAGTATTTTTCAATAATTTTTCTGGGTGCTTTACCCTTTCTGAAGCCGGGGATTGCAATCTGTTTTACATTTTTCTTGTAAGCCTTGTCAAGTGCTTTTTCAAATGCTTCTTTGTCAATACCGATTGTAAGTTTGACAGTGTTTTTTTCAATTTGTTCGTTTTTTATAAGTTTCATATGTAGGAAACCTCCCAAAAAATATTCATTTATAAAATCCGGATTAGTCATCCAGTTTGTACGGAGTAAAAGACAAATGGTCCGCAGATGTGAGAATATATTTTATCCCGTTTTTATCACCTGTAAATGCGTTCTCACACGACGGTCCATGGAGATGTCCGAAAAGACACACTTTTACAGAATGTGATAAAAGAATTTTTTCGATTTTCTTATCTACCGCATCTTTATATGAGAACGGCGGATAGTGAAGCACCGCTATAGTACGGTTTATTTGCGGATTTGCCGATTTTAATTTTTCTGATGCATCGAGTGAAAGCGAAAGACGAATGAGTTCTCTTTCATAGATTGGCTTATCTTTCGACGAAAAACCATCAGTTTCAGGAACTATCCAGTTTCTTGTTCCTGAGATTATCGTATCTTCCCAGATGAATGCATCATTTTGAAGAAAGTTTATTGTATCAAAACCGTTTTCTTCTATAAAGGCAGAAAGTTTAGCCTTGCTTTCCCACCAGTAATCGTGATTTCCGCGGATTAAAAGTTTTTTGCCGTTTAGAGAGTTTAAAAAAGCAAAATCCTCTTTTGCATCTTCGAGATACATCGCCCACGATATATCGCCGCCTACTATTACAAGGTCATTGGACGTGACGGTTTTGTTCCAATTTTCAGAAAGTTTTTCAAGATGGTTTTGCCACCTAAACCCAAAAATATCCATTGGTTTGTCGGCAGAAAGTGAGAGATGGAGATCGCTCATTGCAAAAAGAGCCATATGTAATTTCCTCCTCCATGAAATGCCGATTTCGATAACATTCCATCTAAGTTTTCCCGAGTACAACATATTATATAACAAATTCTGGATAAAATCAAGTTGTTATTTATACAAAAAAGTGATAATATATTGGCAGAAAATTATTTTAAAGGTATAATAAAATGCGTTTATTACATAATTTTGTCAAATTCATCTCTCATATACTGATTCTCGCCCTGCTTATTTTAGTTTGCGTCTTATCGGTGGTTTCTTACAATAATAATTATAACCTTGTGTGCGAAAAAATAAACTCCCAAGAGGCAAAAACAAGTTTAAGTTGCACAGTCACATCTTTCCCAAAAGAATTAAACGGCAAACTTTATTTTGATGCAAAAATCAAATCTTCTGATAAAGATTACCTCATCGGCAAAAGCGTATATGTTATTTTGGGAAACTGTAAGAACATTGTTTCAAAAGGAGATGAATTAAAATTTGAATGTGAAATATCAGTTGCCGAAGGGAAAATGAATGAGGGTGCTTTTGATTACAGAGACCACCTTAAAAGCAAAGATATTGTAGCAGTTGCAAGTGAGACTAAAATCTTAAGCCATAAAATTTCTTCTTCCCATGTTAAAAAGATATATGAAATAAGGAAAGATTTTATAGAAAACGCAGAAAAATACATATATACAAACGGGCTTATAACCGCAGTTATAACGGGCGACAGAACGTATATACAAGAAGATACCGAAGATCATCTCAAAAAGTCAGGGGTATATCACATTGTCGCAATTTCAGGACTGCATCTCAATCTTTTTATAATTGCAATTTCAGAGTTAATAGAAAAAGCGAAAGGCAAACGCACCAAAAAAGCAATTCTTGCATTTATACTGTGCTCTCTTACGGGAATATTTGTAATGATTTTCACAGGTTTTGGGATGTCTGTTATAAGAGCATTTATTATGATGCTCATTCTAAACGCTTCGCATATCATACCAAGAGAAAACAACAGTAAGGTTTCTCTTTTGCTCACGGGATTTTTCGTTATAACTTTTATGCCGTTCACCGTATGGAGTGTATCTTGGTGGCTTTCGTTCCTTTCAACATTCGGTGTTATAATTTCTGTTGACATCGTAAAATTTTTAAAAGAAAAATATACTCTGCCCTCAGGTTTAACAGGCTTTATCGGACAGACCTTTGTGGCATCTGTACTGACCTCTCTCTTTACACTTCCCGTTACATCATATGTTTTCGGTTATGTTCCCCTTTATTCATGGATAGCAAACGCTCTTATTCTTCCTGTTATGTCATTCTTTATGGCTCTTGGCGTGGTTTTCGCGTTTGTTTCTTCATTTGATATTGAATTCATTTCGTTGTTTCTTGGGTTTGTACTCACGGGACTCAGTGAGTATATTTCCTTTGTTGTAAAAACCATTTCTTTGTTGCCAATTAGCACAATAACTACTTATGCAGATACTTTCCCCAAAGTCGCGGTATCAATTGTTTTTCTCATATCGCTCATACCGATTGTTAAAGGTTCATCATTTAAAAAGATAACAGCATATTTAATCGTTTTATGTGTTGCAACGGGTTCATTTTTGGTATATAATTATAACGATGCAAATAAACTCAAAATCACTTTTGCATATTCGGGTCAGGGTGATACATCTCTTATTCAGGTAAACGGATATAACATTATGATTGATTCGGGTACACTTGATTTATCAGACAGCACTCCCGTTTCGATAGAGGCTATGCTGAGAGCAAAAAACATAAAGAAACTGGACGCCCTCATAATAACCCATTATCACAAGGATCACACAAATATTGCGATTGATTTATTATCTGAAGTAAAGGTAGAAAATCTTTTGTTGCCAAAGTATTATAATATAAATGAAACCGAATGTGAACAAACAAAAGAAAACCTTATCACAAACGCTGTGCAAAACGGGGTTAAAATCGAATATGTCCATTCAGGCTGTTGTTTAGATATTGGCAAAGATGCAAGACTGGAATTTATATCGCCGACAAATGATATGTTTGAAGACAGCAACAATATGTCCCTTGTTTCAAGACTTACATACGGTGAAACGAAAGTAATATTTTTCGGCGACAGCGAAGAAGATGCATTTGAGCGCTTAAAAAATCTTGATTTGGAGTGCGATATATTTAAACTCGCACATCACGGCGGATATTCGGACCTTTCAAGAGAAATTATAGAAAACACCAATGCAAAAATTGCAGTGGCATCGTGCGGGAAAAACAATATGTATTCCCACCCAAATGAAAAAATTCTTAAAATACTAAACGAATGCGGTATTGACATCTACCGCACCGATAAAGACGGTGCAGTAACTGTTATTGCCGATAAGTACAAAAACTTCAAAACGGAAACCGTGAGGTGATTAAATGTCTGTAAAACAGGATTTGAAAACTGGCAGTTTCAAAAGTGTATATCTTATTTTCGGCGAAGAAAACTTTCTGAAAGACTACTACAGAAAGGCTCTTATATCTAAAGTTTCTCCGTCTGATTTTGCTGATTTCAACTTTATGGAGTTTGTCGGTGTAAAACCTGACACAAGTAAAGTGCTTGAATTTTTGTCATCATACCCTTTTATGAGCGACAAAAAAGTTATTCTTATAAGAAACTCTGATATTTTCAAAAAGCCAAGTGAATCTGAAAAAGAATTCTGGCTTAAAGTGTTTTCTGATATGCCCGATTATGCAGTTATAATTTTTTCAGAAAACGAAGTTGATAAAAGAGGCTCTCTTTACAAAGCCCTTTCATCTGGCGAGTTTTCGACCGATGAATTTCCCTATCAGATAGAGACAGACCTTAAAGACTGGATAAGGCGCTATCTTGAAAGCCAGGGAAAAGAAATTGATTCAGACACCGCATCGCATCTTATAAGGTCTTGTTCAACGAGTATGTATCTTCTGAAAAACGAACTCGATAAACTCGTATCTTTTTGCAAAGAAAGAAAAAAAATCTCCGTTTCAGACATCGACCTTTGCTCATGCAAAATTCCTGAAGACAAAGTTTTTGATATGATTGAAAATATCCTTTCAGGAAACACCAAAGAGGCTTACGAAAAATATAATGACCTTAAACTTTTGAAACAGGAACCGATAAAAATCATTGCGGCAATAAATTCAAAGTTTTCAATGATGAAAAAAATAAAACTGCTCTCTCCGGCTATGAATGTTTCCGAGATTGCAAGTGCTACAAATCAGAAAGAGTATTTTGTGAGAAAAACTTTTGAAAGCACACGCAAGGTAACGATGGAAAAAATTGATGAAATAATGCTCCTTTGTGCAGACTCCGACCATCTTATAAAAAGCGTCTATGCTGACGGGTGGGCACTGCTCGACATTTTAATTGCGAAGATGATATAAAAAAAATAACCTGCATAGCAGGTTATTTTTTTATAGTATTATACAAATAAGTCCGCCCGAGCCTTCGTTTATGATTTTGCCAAGAGTTTCTTTGAGTTTAAAACGGGCATCATCGGGCATTTTGGAAAGTTTATTTATAAGACCTTCGTTTACTAAGGAATGGAGAGATTTGCCGAAAATATTTGTTTCCCAGATAGATGTCGGGTCTTCGTCAAACTCATTTAAAAGGAAATGCACAAGTTCTTCAGACTGTTTTTCGGTGCCGACGATTGGGGAAACTTCTGTTTCTATATCTGCTCTTATCATATGAATGCTCGGTGCACTTGCTTTAAGGCGTACACCGTATCTTGTTCCCTGACGTACAATTTCAGGCTCTTCCAGAGTGAGTTCGTCTATTGTGGGAGCAACTATTCCGTAGCCGACCTCACGCACTTCCCTCAACGCACCTTCTATTTTATCATATTCTTTTTTTATTTCAGAAAGCGAGGTAATAAGGCTCATAAGGGTTTCCTTGCCCTTTATTTCAAAGCCCGAACTTTCGCCGAGGACTTTATAAAATAGGTCATCATCTATGCATATATCGCAGATAACTTTTCCGTCGCCTAGGTTGATGTCTGAAATTTTTGCATCGCTTATATTTTCATCAGAGCCTATCGCTTCGGTAACTATCGGAGCATCGCTTATTTTTTTGACTTTGTCTATATTTAGCAAAAGATTATCATAGACTGATTTTTTTATAGGGTGGCTGCTGTCAAGTACATCTACCCACGGGGGAAGATTTATACTGATTTCATTTATGGGAAATTCAAAAAGAACTTTTTCTATGATGTTATTTATATCTGATGCATCGAGTTCTGCACAGTTCACATTTACAACACTTACAGAGTGCTTATTTTCGATTTCCTCTTTTATTTTAAGAGCATTTTCGCTGTAAGGGTTTGTGCTGTTTAAGAGCACAACAAAGGGTTTATTGATTTCTTTAAGTTCTCTTATTACCCTGTCTTCTGCTTCTATGTAATCTTCTCTGGGGATATCTGTGATACTGCCGTCGCAGGTAACGACAAAGCCTATGGTAGAGTGGTCTTTTATTACTTTTCCCGTCCCTATTTCAGCGGCGGTCGAAAAGGGCATTTCCTCATCTGACCAAGGGGTTTTTACCATTCTGGGCATATCGTTTTCAAAGTGCCCTGTCGCAGAATTCACAATATATCCGACGCAGTCAATCATACGCACATTCATTTTTGCGTTTCCCGAAAGTGTGATTTCTACTGCTTCATTGGGAATAAATTTTGGCTCGGTTGTCATTATGGTTTTCCCGCCGCCGCTTTGGGGGAGTTCGTCTTTTGCTCTGTCGCGCGAGTATACATTCTGAATGTTTGGAATTACCAAAAGGTCCATAAATCTTTTTATAAATGTTGATTTACCCGTTCTGACAGGCCCCACTACTCCTATCATAATTGTGCCGTCGGAACGCTTGGCAATATCTGTGTATATGTTTTCCATAACAAGTCCTCCATACGTTTTTTCTACATTGTATGAAGTATGACCAATTTTTATTACACAGATAAAAATAGAACAAGGATGTCAAAACGCTTTGACATCCTTGTTCTATAAATAACGAAAAACAAATCTGATTAAAGTTTTGCATTTCACTAATACACTTTTTTGTTAGTTGCATTATACAACAAATAGCAATATTTGTCAACACTAAATATTGATTTTTCCCGCAAAAAAGTACAAAAACAGTATAATATATAGACTTTTGGAATATATTTTATCGGGTGATTGTATGAATTATAAAAAATGGCATATATGGGGTTTTGTTTTTATCAGTATTTTCGGTGTTTTTCTGCACTTTGCATATGGACTTTCAGATGAGGCAAAACTTGTCGGATATTTTGGTGCAGTCAACGAAAGTTTGTGGGAACATTTAAAACTTATTTTCTGGCCTGTTTTCCTTTTTTCTCTGATTGAATTTTTTGCATACGGAAAAAACGAAAAGGACTTTTTCGCAATTAAAATGTGTTCTCTTTTTTGTTCGCTTATGTTTTTAGTTGTATTTTTCTATACATATTCAGGAATACTTGGTTTTTCTCTTTCTGCGGTCGATATCGCGCTTTTCTTTGTAAGTTCATTTCTAAATCAGTATATAAGTTACAGACTTTTAACATCTGACGGAAGCGGTGATAACTCTGACAGTTTCAGAGGGTTCATTGTTTTAATGCTTCTTGCAGTGTGCTTTATCATATGGACATATAATCCCCCTATGCTTGGGATATTCTGGGAATAAAAAAATATGTGAGAACTAACGCCACCACCAAATAAGGATGTATTGGTTTTGAAGCCATATTTCCAGTTTATACTACGTCAAAAAATCCCGAAATGCGTCAGCATTACGGGATTTTTGTTCCTTGTCTAATTCTG
>JAZQDA010000016.1:0-1508 GCA_045546535.1 Clostridia bacterium
TCTCGTCATACTCATTCAATCGTTGGACGAGTTCTTCCGACATATCCTCTTTCATATCGTCGGAGACATACCAAATATAACCGCTACCATTCGGGTTACAGTTCACAAGTGTGGCGGTCATTAAATCGTCACCTGCTTCCAATCTGAAACAGTTCTTGACCGAACCCTCGTCGGTAGAGTAGGTAATGTTGTTTGCAAGGTTTTCAGTTGACACAAAGATAGTAGTATCTTCACCATAGCCAACCTTTACATTTTTACTTCCGCATTCAGGGCAAACATCTGAAAATTCTCCACGGTGGTTACATTCCAGACAGTTTGATTCCAAATCATAGACATTGATTTCACGGACAACCTTGCCATCGGCATCGAGGTAGCATCTGATAACAAACAAGCAATCAACTTCTTCTGCGATTCTCTGGAACGCATCATAGATTGTCGTGTTATTAAATTCAAAGGTTCTTTGAAGATTAGCAATGCTTGAATCGACGTGCCTAATTCTATAATGTGGTGCTTTCTCCATAATACGATTTAAGAGAGAAGTTTCCGCATTTCCCTCATCAAAGATGATAGTAGGCTCGTAATCTTCACGCTCAATATCGGTCTCTGTATTTATCTCAATGTTATAGAGTTTGATTTGAGACAATTCGACTTCGCCAAGAGACTTCGCACTAATGTTTTTGATGGTTTCATCTGCTTCATTTAACTCAACATAGACTTCAAAGAGAATATTCCATTCTCTCGCCCAAGCCAACTTGAAGTCCTTAATCTGCTCCCAGAACTTATTGTTCACAAGGCTTAAAGGAACATCAAAAGAGAGTTCGACCATAACGGCATCATCTACTGCAAGACCGAGAGTTCCGGCATTGTAGATATAAACATTACCATCGCTCTGAATCTTCAACATCTGCTTGTCGTTTGAATCAGATATGTAAAGAGATGAAAAATCATCTTCTTGGGTAAACTTTAACCCTTTATATTTCTTCGTTTCTGAATTTACAACCAGTTTCAATATGCTATTAGATAACTTTTCGCTAATCTTATAGTATTGAGTAAGTTCATAAACCTTGTCGGTTGTAATTTGACCGACTCTTGTATATCCAGTGTCGGAGGCAATTACATTGTGAACGCTGATTGGCTTGACAGAAACGGTATCAACTGTATCTTTATCCTTGATACAGTCTTTCTTATACACATCAAATCGCAATTCGGAGTAGGAGTTCATCGTGTCCTTGAATTGCATATTGTGTGCAGGTAATTTGCCAAGCAATCTACCATTTTTAGTTGCAAGAACAAGGGTAGGCTGCTCGGCATTATGCTGTGCATCAAAACGAATCCTAACAGCCATAACTTTTCAACCTACCTTTCTTACGGTGTATCTTTAATAATAGGAGTGTACTTAATGACAATGTGGCAGGGCTTCGATACCGAAATCCTGTTATTACGATTGTCGATTGTATTTCCTATTCTAAAAAACTCGTAATTGAAGTCGTTGCAAATATCGTGGCTAT
>JAZQDA010000017.1:0-7056 GCA_045546535.1 Clostridia bacterium
CTCATTATACATATCACCGGTATTTTTGATAATAATACCTCTCGTATATGCACTGTATATAAATAAAAATGTCCCCTGTCCAAATTGACTATTTTTTCAGTTTATGATATACTCTAAAAAACATAAAATTTAATTAAATAAAAGTTTTTGTATATAATAAAAAGGAGTTAAAACTATGCCATTTATTGATGCTAAAATCACACTTTCGCTTACAGATGCCGAGAAAGAAACTTTAAAAACAGAACTTGGAAAAACTATGAGTCTTTTGGGAAAGAGCGAAACCTATCTTATGGTGGGAATTGAAGATAATTATACACTTTTTATGGGCGGTAAAAGACTTGAAAAAGGCGCCTATGTTGAGTTCAGTTTGCTTGGCGATTCAACATCTGAAAACTACAAAAAAGTAACTGAGGCAATCTGCGATATGTTTGAAGATGTTTTATCTATCCCCAAAGACTGTGTCTACATCACCTACCACCCAATAAAAGACTGGGGTTGGAACGGCACTAATTTTTAAGCGAGGGCAAAATATGAAATACGAATATCAGCCAAAAGGCGTATGCTCCAGAAAAATATCTTTTGAAATTGAAGACGGAATTTTAAAAAATGTGGAATTTATGGGCGGTTGTGCCGGTAACACCCAGGGGATTGCAAAACTTTGCGAGGGAAGAAAGGTTGAAGAAGTCGCATCTCTTTTAGAGGGGATAAAATGCGGATTCAAAGCCACATCGTGCCCTGATCAACTTGCCAAGGCTGTGAGCAGTGCATTGGCAGAAAAATAAATTTTCGTACATAGCCGTTTTCAAAAACGGCTAATCATATACGGAGGTAATTAAAATGGAAACACGAGTTGCACTTATCGGAATTATTGTAGAAAATATGGATTCCGTTGACGAACTTAACGCACTTTTGCACGAATACGGAAGACACATAATCGGAAGAATGGGACTTCCCTACAGAGAAAAAGACATTCACATCATAAGCATAGCAGTAGATGCTCCGCAAGACATCATTAACACAATGTCAGGAAAAATCGGTAAACTCAAAGGAGTTAGCGCAAAAACCGCCTATTCAAATGTAATAACCGAAGAATAACATTTCTTGCGAAGATTATCTTCGCAAAGTACATAAAAAGGTGAATTAAAATGAATCAGGTACCATCTGCAAACAGAATACATATAGGTTTTTTCGGTCTGAGAAATGCAGGAAAATCAAGCCTTGTAAACAGGGTTACAAATCAGGAAATTTCAGTTGTATCAGATGTCAAGGGTACAACTACCGACCCTGTAAAAAAGTCTATGGAACTTCTCCCTCTAGGACCCGTTGTTATAACAGATACCCCCGGTTTTGACGACGAGGGGGAACTCGGTCTTAAAAGAGTTGAAAAGACAAAGGAAATTTTAGAGAAAACCGACATCGCAGTACTTGTAACCTCGCCCGAAAAAGACTTGACCGATACCGAAAGAGAACTTATAGATTTATTTGCTAAAAACGAAACCCCGTATGTCATAGCCGTAAACAAATCAGACCTTTTCCCAGACTATGAGTGCAAAGAGTCTGAAATAAAAGTTTCTGCACTTACAGGCGAGGGCGTAGATGACCTAAAACAAAAGATTGCCACGCTTATTAAAGAAGAAAAAGAGCCAAATCTTATAGCAGATATTCTGCCCGAAAATGCTACTGCGGTTTTAGTTGTGCCGATAGACAAAAGTGCGCCGAAATCAAGGCTTATTCTCCCTCAACAACAGGTAATCCGCGACCTTTTGGACCATTCTATGACGGCGATAGTTACGAAAGATGATACATACGAGCGAACCCTTTCATCATTAACTAAAAAACCCGACATAGTAATCTGCGACTCACAGGTTTTCGGAAAGGTGAATAGGCTTACCCCGTCTGATGTCTTCCTTACATCATTTTCAATCATTATGGCAAGAATGAAAGGCTTTCTGAGTGAAGCAGTGCAGGGTGCAAATGAACTTGACTCTCTTAAAGACGGCGATAAAATACTCATCTGCGAAGCATGTACTCACCATAGACAGTGCGAAGACATCGGCACTGTAAAACTTCCCAATTGGATTAGCGAATACACAGGTAAAAAAACAGATTTTGAATTTTTATCAGGCAAAGATTTTCCGTCTGACCTCTCTCCTTACCGCCTTGTCATTCACTGCGGAGGCTGTATGATAACTGAAAGGGAAGTCATTTTAAGAATGAGAAAAGCAATTGAGCAAGGAGTACCCTTTACAAATTACGGAACAGTTATTGCAAAAACCAAAGGCATACTTAAAAGAAGCACAGAAATGTTTCAATAAACTGAGTATTTAAAAACCGTTTGAGATAATCTCAAACGGTTTTTTTGTTTTTATCTTTTAATATTTTTCTGAAAAGTCCAATACTCAGAAGCGGAAAAATCATTCCGACTAAAATTCCCGTACGCATCGCAAGTTGCTCTGCAGAAAGTGCAAAAAATTCACACAGTTCCCTTGCAAACGGTGCGTTCATTATGCCGTCTGTAACCATTCCCACAAGTTGCGGTCCGACAGACGCACCAAGATCTCCGCCAGACGCCATAAGCGCAAATACCAGAACTGAAGCATCGGTTATCGCATCTGTTACTGCAATAAGGCTTCCGGGCCATAGCATAGCGGTGCAAAGCCCCGTCATAACACAGGCGATAAGACCTAGAAATGGCGACGGCGAAATTGCACAAATAAGATAACAAAGGGTTGCACCGATTGAACTTATATACAAAACCTTTTCAATCGATTTTCCTTTATTTGCATAAAGTGTTCTGCCAAGACCGAGAAAAGCAGAAAAAAGAGCCGTTCCGAATACATCGCCCCACACTTTAGGGATAGCAAGTGCCTTTTCAAGATACACCGAACTCCACTGCGACATAGTGCACTCACTGCTTCCGCCGAAAAAGATGATAAGAACGAAAAGCCAGAGTTTTTTGTTTTTAAAAATCCCTTTTCCGCCCGAAACTTTTTCGTCTGTATTCATATCAGGTATGTCAGATTTAGAAAAAAGAATTGCCGAAACCAGCGGAACTGTGCAAAGCAAAAATGTAAGATAATTCCAGTTTTCTCTTCCAAAAAGCCAAAGGAAGAGGCTTGAGAAAATAACAACTCCCACAACGCCCCATGCAAACATTGAGTGAAGTTTGCTCATCTCTCTGTCAGGATTGTCAAAGGGGATTGTTGCAAGTACGGGGCTTGTTAAAACCTCCGAAAGACCTGCTGCGGCAGAAAAAACAATTGTACCAATGCAAAGTCCCGCATATTCATATCCTTTAAAAATCCACGGCGAAGATGCGTAGATTAAAAGACCTGCAAGAGATATTACGGGCATCATCTTTACACATCGGCGGACATTGAACTTATGAGAGTAAAAAGAAAACAAAAGGTCAACACACAGTTGTGTAACAAAATTTATAAGTACCAAAAGCCCCATAAGCGAATATGAAACCGAGTACATTTCCCTCATAGTTGTAAAAAGAAGCGGTGAAAGACACGATACCACTGACATCGAAAAGCCTGATGAATAACAGGCATATTTTAATCTTTTGTATTTTTTATCCATAATATGTTCCCTCTTCAATGTGTTATTTACCGTGTTAAATGTCAATATCCGAAACTGCCGATTAAAGATTCATCGTTTTCAATCCAGTCAGACACCAAAACCTCTGTGTATTTATCGTGGGTGTTTCTTATTATAACCTTTTCGATACCTGCATTTATAATCTGTCTTTTGCACATAGCACAGCACATAGCGTCTGCCACAAGTTCGCCCGTTGCATAGATTTTACCAACAAGATAAAGAGTTGCTCCTATCATTTCGTCACGCTTAGCGCTTATGATTGCATTTGCTTCGGCGTGAACGCTTCTGCACATTTCATATCTCTCGCCTCTTGGAATACCGAGTTTTTCTCTCATACAGTAGTTTAAGTCGATACAGTTTTTTCTGCCCCTTGGTGCACCTACATAGCCTGTAGATACAATCTCGTCATTTTTAACTATGATTGCACCGTAGTTTCTGCGAAGACAAGTGCCTCTTTCAAGTACTGTTTCTGCTATGTCAAGGTAGTAGTTGTGTTTATCTCTTCTCTGTGCCATTTTAGTTTTCCTTTCGTATATCATTTTTTGTTTTTTCTGCTGACTGCTTTAACTGACGGGCATTTTCTTTTGCAATATCAGTAATGGTTTTTCCGCCAAGAGTTCTTGCAATTTCTTCAACTGAAGACTCAAGAGAAAGCAGTTCAACTTTGGTTTGTGTACGCCCTGAGTCAACCGACTTCTTTATCAGGTAGTGAGCGTCTGCAAAGGCTGAAATCTGCGGAAGATGTGTTATGCAGATAACCTGTGATGATAGCGACATACCATAGAGTTTTTCGCCTATCTTTTCTGCCGCACTTCCGCTTACACCCGTGTCTATTTCATCAAAAATCATTGTTTTTGAATCTTCAAACTCTGCAAGGACATTCTTGATAGAAAGCATAATCCTTGATAGTTCTCCCCCCGATGCAATTTTTGCAAGGGGTCTTTTTTCTTCGCCTATATTTGTGCGGACTAAAAATTCAACATCGTCTTTGCCGTCTGCGCAAAAGTCTTTGTCATCTATTCTCACATCAAAATCAACCTTTGACATATCAAGGTCTGTAAGATGAGTCTTAACCATTTTTGAAAGAACAGATGCATTTTTCTTTCGCTCATCGGTTAAATCTGATGCAAGAGAGCATCTTTCCTTTTCAAGTTTTGCAATTAAATTTTCAAGTTCTTTTGCCCTCTCGTCTGATGTGTCAATAGATTCAAGTTCTTTCTTTGCATTTTCTAAATATTCTAAAATTTCTGCGATGCTCTGACCGTACTTTCGCTTTAGGGAATAAATAAGTGAAAGCCTTTCGTCTATTTTCTTTGCTTCCCTCTCGTCAAAGCCTACGCCGTCTGTGAAAGATCTTAAATTTCTTGCCTGTTCATCAATTATATAAGCACAATCAGAAAGAGCAGTATAAATTTTTTCAAGTTCTTCACTATAGTCTGAAATGCTTTGTATTTTTTTCGCCGCACTCCATAAAATATCGTGGCAGGTGGCAGAGTCTGCGCCGTAGAGCATTTCGTAGGCTACGGAAGAATTTTTTGAGATGTCTGCAAAGTTATCGAGTACCTTTTTTCTCTCTTTTATTTCTTCCTCTTCGCCGTCAGTTAGACTTGCCGCTTCGAGTTCTTCAATCTGAAAGATGAGCATATCTCGTTTTATCAGATTTTCTTTTTCATCAGTTGATATTTTTTCGAGTTCTTCTTTTAAAGCGCGGTGGTTTTCATATACTTCTTTGTATTTTTCTTTAAGTTCTTTTGTTTTTTCACCGCCATAGCAGTCAAGAAAACCGATGTGGGTTTTTGCAGACAATAGCGAGGTATTATCGTGCTGACCGTGAATATTTACAAGGAGTTCGCCCACCTGTTTTAAAATGCCAAGTGTTACGGCTGTACCGTTTACTCTTATAGTGTTTTTGCCGTCGGAGGTCATCTCTCGTGAAATCATAATTTCACATTCGGGGTCAGTGCCTAAAATTTCTGCTATTTTTTCACTTGTTTCTTCACTAACCTCAAAAATGCCGTCAACCCTTGCTTTTTCTTCGCCGCTGCGGATAAGTTCCTTTGACGCTCTTTCGCCTTTAAGCATATTTATGGCATCAATAATTATAGACTTTCCCGCACCGGTTTCTCCCGTGAGCACCTGAAAGCCCCTGTCAAAATCTATTTCGCAACATTCAATTACTGCCACATTTTTTATTGAAAGATGTCTTAGCATTTAAAATACCTCTACTGGATAAACTTTGTAAGACGAGAGCAAAGTTGTTTTGCGCTCTTTTCATTTCGTACAACTATCATAATTGTGTCATCACCGCAGATTGTTCCGACAATCTCGTCCCACACAAATGTGTCAAGCGCATAACCTACCGCCTGAGCCGCTCCCGACATTGTTTTTAAAACAACTATATTTGATGCATAATCTGCTTTTGTAAGACAGTGGTTTAAGATTTTTTCGAGTTTGTCGCTTATGCTTATGTCGTTGTCTTTAGACGGTGCGTACTTATATGTGCCGTCAGGGAGCAGCACCTTAATAATGCGCATTTCCTGAAGGTCACGCGATGCCGTTGCCTGAGTAACATTAAATCCGCTCTCATTTAATCTTCTGGTAAGTTTAGACTGAGTCGCGATGTTTTCTGAAGTTATAAGTTCCAGTATTTTTTCGTGTCTTTCTGATTTTATCATTTTCGCTCTCCTGAATTATAGTTTTTTATTGAATATCTCAAAAAAGCCTTTGTTACTTATCTTAATAAGCCTTGTTTTGAGAGATGATGCGTTTATTGTAATCTCGTCGCCGTCAGAAATTTTTATGCTTTTGTGTCCGTCTGATGTTAGCATTGATATATCATCAAAGTTTGCGTGAAAGCGTATTGATATTTCTGAATTTCCGTGCACTATCATTGGTTTTGCGCCTAAAGAATGCGGACATACAGGCGTTATTATGCACACATCAAGCGATGAATCAACTATCGGGCCACCTGCAGAAAGCGAATATGCAGTAGAGCCTGTCGGCGTTGAAACAACAACTCCGTCGCCGACATATGATGCGGCAAACTGTGAGTCAACAAAGATATCGAGCGCAATCATTCTTGTATAAGACGCTCTTGAAATAACAAGGTCGTTGAGTGCAACCAGGGTTTTCTTTTCCTCTGTGCCTTTTGCCTTTACAGATGCCTCTATCATAAATCTTTCATCAAAACTGTAATCGCCCTTTGTGAAGGACTCAAGCGCCGACTCAAGTTCTGTAGGCTCAACATCTGCTAAAAAGCCCATATTGCCCATATTTATGCCAAGGATTGGAACATTAAGACTTGATGCAACACCGGCAACAAGCAGTATTGTTCCGTCTCCGCCTATTACTATGGCACTTTGACACTGTGAAAGAATTTCTTTGAGTTCATCTTCCTGAGTGCCGTTTGAAAAAATAAGATTATATTTATCTTTTAAAAGTTCTTCACATTTT
>JAZQDA010000018.1:0-4322 GCA_045546535.1 Clostridia bacterium
TAAAATTGCCGTTTTATTTTCATCCAGTTCGGTTGAGAGGGCTTGGTTCTCCTGTTTGAGAGCCGAATTTTCCTTTTCCAACTCTGCTACACGCTGGGTTAGATAAGTAACCTTTTTCTCATTCTTCATAAATTTCCTCCAGATAGTATGAAAGGAGAGATGACCTAAAAGCCATCTCTCCAATCAATTACCACTTGTATTTATTTTTTGCCAAAGAACTACCTCCGGCAAGCCTGCCGATTGTTACATCAAGAAGCATATTCTCGAATTTCGGGTCATTGCGGAGTTTAGTCACAAAGTCGTTGTAGTCATCAACTCTCTCAATCGGGATAGTGATTTCCACATCTCCGATAGTAGTGCCAAAAGTACCGCCATTTGCTGTACGCAAAGTAGAAAGCATTCTTGAAAGGTCGGAAACACCACTCAAAGTAGGTGAACCAAATCCAGAACTTCCTACTGTCAAGGATTGAGATGACAATACACGGAGCAAGTCTCTCAACTCCAAGAAGTTTTTCGTATCTTCGGCATTAAGCATAAGTTCAGGTTTGCCGGGAGTACCGTCAACCTTTGCCAAACCAGTGTAGTCAACAAGACCACCAGTTTTGTATGCTTTAACATCAGACTTCTTGAACCAACCAGTTACACCGCTTGACAACTTGTGGTGACGAACCTTTAAGTAGCCATTCTTTTCATCCAAGACTTTATAGATTGGGTCTTTGCTGAAATACTGATTTTCACCAGAGGTATCTCCGGCATAGTCGTAAATCTTTGCTCCCTTGGCGTTAATCTTGCCACCGACAGTAATAGTCTTTTCGGGAGTGGATGGGGTAGTAGGTTGTGTCGCAGGTGGGATAGTCGGGGTTGTAGGAGCAGATGGAGTAGTTTCGGGGTTAGTAGTATCTACTGTTTCCTGTGCTTCTTCATCGCTTGCCGCTACCATTGCTGCGGTATTAGCCTGAATAGAACTCAACACAGACTGTACGGCAGTGAACTTCGTACTGAAATCATCTCCGTATTTAGAGATAGTTCCGTCAAGAGCATTTGTAGCACCATTCCAGATGTTCTGCATATTCGTGGTCATTGTGTAACCAACGTTATCTGCGGTTGTTGTCAATGTCTCGTTGATAGAGCCGGAATTGTCGTTCACGGCGGTAATCATATCACCGATAAGTGCATCAACATTATCCAACCTCTGATTAAGAATTGTCTCGTATTCCAGATACAATTCATCAAGCAGTTTCTTTTGGTCGCTAATATATTGCTCATATTCGGACTCTGCAAGTTCTTCTTCTGCCTTTGCCAGTTCAACAGTCAACTTCTGGACTTTTGCCCTCGTTTCCTCGGTCAAGTCGTTTTCGTATGCTGATAACTGTTTCTGCAAGGATGCGACATTTGCAGCCTGTTCCGTAATCTTTTTCTGATACTCGTAAAGGTCTTTTGCGGTATCAAGAGACTCGGTGTACTTGTCGATAAGGTCTTGCATTGCTTGAAGTTCGAGGTTGATACCTTCTTCAACCAGTGCAACGATGGCTTGCTTTTCGTCCTCTGCGGCAAGAATAGAATCCTGCTGTAATCCAAGCAGTTCCTCTCTGCGTTCAATCAGTTCTGTATTGTATGGGTCGTTGGCAAGTTCCTTGTCAATTTCCAAAATCTCGGCAGCATACATATCGGCTTGTGCCATATATGTATTGTAGTTCTGTCCGTGGAGACCCATAGTTGCCATACCTTCATCGGTGAGTTGTCCTTTGTCGGTATGTAAATCGCTATTGCTCATAAGGTCGATTAAGAAATCAGCCTCTTGTGTAAGTTGAGAAATACGCTCTTGTGTGTAGTCGAAATAACCCCACTCGATTTCTCTCATTGTTTTGGCATATTCGGCTAACTCAACATTGGCTTCTGCGATTTCTTCCTTTACACCATTTATGGCAATTTGCATCTCGTACCAAGCAGCACTTCCGTACTCAATTTCACCGGAATTCATTGCATCGGAGAAAGACTGTTCAAGAGCAGCCAATTCATTGTTGAGAATTGCAATATTGCCCTTTGTGGCATCCTGCATAGCAGAGTAATACTTCGTGCTTTCGAGATAACCACGTGCTTCTAAAAGGTCGATTCCGTTTTCGTATTGGTTCGTAAGATGTTCAGCCAATGCTAATTGATTTTCAAAATCCTCTTGTGTATTGTTGAAATTATCTTCATACAAACTTGCAAGGCTTTCGTGTAAATCATCAATGGCTGTCTCGCAGTCAAGGGCTTTTTCATAAAATTCCTGATATTGGTCTATAAGGTCTCTTGTATCTTCATCATAATCAGAAATTTGAATACTTCCATTACGAACCTTTTCAGCCAAGTCAGCATCCAGACCAATAGAGTTTGCTTCTTGCATATAACGGTCATATGCTTGTTGCTGTAAAGCAATTTCTTGATTGACCTTTGTGATTTCATCGGCAGTTGCACCAAGTTTTGTTTTGAGTGCTTTATATGTGCTTTCAGCGGTTGTCTTTAAGCGGTCGATGGCTCTCTCAATACGGTCAATAGCAATTTCAATCCAGTCGAATGCTTCAATTTTATCTTCATCCGAACTGCTTGACTTTGAAGAAGATGATTTCTTACTATCTGAACTCTTACCATAGTTTTCCGTTGAGTTTCCACCAGAGTTGGAACTGTTGTTTGCATTCCCAACGCCTATTCCACCAGTAACCATAGCAGTACCGCCAACAAGGGCAGAAGCACGACCTGCAACATATCCGTTTTTAAGCAGAGATTCTGTCTGCTTATGGTTGAATACGATTGCACCTTTTGGAATATTTACAAATTCAGCACCAGTGTCGCCAACCGTGTACCATCTACCAGTATGAGGGTCAACAACGATTTCTCTGCCGAGTTCACCGGTTAATGTTTGACCGCCTTGTGCAGTACCCCAATCTCCACCTGCTTTTGCAGTACCGGTAAGATTAGCAGTACCATTTGCCTTAACACTACCAACAGTACGAACATAGTAAGTAACTGTACGAGAAAGGTTTTTAGGATTATAATTATCAACCTTTGAAGTATCAACATCATATTTTACTGTTGCTTTTTTATCTTCTGGCTGATAACTCAAAAGAGCCGTATCATCAATCTGCAATTTTGCCTTAATGTCATCAATGGTTAAACCAGCGATTGAGGATTTGACAGTTTCAACAGATGTTGTGTCTAACTTTAATGCCAGTAAAGCATCATTGTCACTTGATGTAATTTGTGAATACAATTCATCAACTTTTGCCTGTGCATCAGTTGTGTCTAATCCAAGAGCCTTTTTCAGTTCGAGGTCATTACAAGCCTTTTGGAAATCCTGAATAAGCAATACTGCTTCGCCAGTAGTTTCGCTAACCTTTGATACATCGACATCAAGAATTGCGGGTTCGGACAACTGCTGTTTTTGTGTAATGCAGTAAGAGATAATGGAGTTTGCATACTCTACTTCTTCCGAATCAACGCCAACCTTTGTTTTAAGGTCTTGCATTTGCTTGATAGTAGAATCAAGAGCATCAGACTTTTCTTTTGCGGTAGTCAAATCACTCACATCAAGAGTGATTGTCATATCGGAATGAAGTCCTCTTAAATTCTCTGCGGCAACATTAGCAGAAACAGCCAAGTCACCGATTGTCTTGTTAGCCTCATCAGCCCAAGAGAACTCTCCACCAAATTCTTCCATCTCTCCAAACATAGCCTGAACAAGAGGAAGTGAAAGATTAAGTCCTTCGGCAAAATCTTCCATAGTCTTTGAACCAGCGATTTGATAATTTTCACCAGACTCATCAAGAACCATAAGACCAGCATCTGCCGCTTTCTGGCAGAAGTTTGCAATGTTTAATCCAGAATAATTACCCTCATCGTCATATGTAAACAAGTCATATACACTCTTTAAATAAGCATTGACTTTTTCTGAATCTTCTGGGTCGATTGATTCTGGAACAATTAGTTCAACGGCAGCCTTATAGTCAGTTCTACCAACTCTACCAAAATAGTCAGAATCGGTATCATTCAATGTTTCGTTGACACGATTGATTGCGTTTAATGTGTCATCGAACATATCTCCACGTTGGGATGCGTTTTGAGCATTTAGCCAGTTATTATAAGCATTTGTTGCTTCTCTTAAAGAAGATGTAATTAAATCATATGTATTACATTCCTTTTGGAGCGTATCGTTCTCTAATAACAGAGCATCAATATTCTTTTGAACGCTTTCTTCGCTTTCATTCGTTGCATAATTCTTGTCAGCAATCTTTTTGCGAAGTCTCTCAATTTCAGCAGCATTTCTCAAATACTCTGTTTGAGCC
>JAZQDA010000019.1:0-2155 GCA_045546535.1 Clostridia bacterium
AATGTACAAGAGTGACAACCTATAAACATTGATACTTTGCGTTAGTTGACAAAATCCTCGTCTACAAGGTTTTTAATCAACATATTACTCACCGAGCATTTCTGCGTATTCGTACCATCTACGAGTGTTGAATTCTCTAAATCTGTCTTTGGAATAACTTCTCGTAGGAACAAGATAACCTACAATTCGCTGGTAAGTGTCGAACACAGGCTCTCCACAAGTAGGACAAATATCCGTACCAACGAAACCGTGATGGTTCTTACATTCGTTGATTCTCGTGTTGAATGCGAAATAGATTACACCCGAAAGAGCAATCTTGTTAAGCATTTCCCATGCCGCTTCTTTATTCGGGAAGTTTGCTTCGAGGTTAATGTGTGCAATACTTCCACCGGAACACTTCTCGTCAAGGATAGACGAAAGGCGAAGTTTTTCCTGAATTGTACACTTTGCGGAAAGAGGAATCCACTGATTAGAGTAGATAAAGGTATCTTTTCTATCATAAAGAAGATTGTCTTTCTGACAGAGGATAACCGCCGCCCTTTCTGCGGGAACACTCTCGATATTGAATGAATAAGCATCGGTGAATTCGTTCTTAACTGCGTTCAGAACCTCGAAAATCTTACTTGCAAACTCAATTCCCTTATCGGTATAACTTACGCAACCGAATTCGACAGTTTCCGTATATCCGAATGCTTCGATTACCTCAAACAATCCGAGAATACCAATAGTGCAATACTGCTTATCCATTTCAATCGCACCCTCTTGGTAATTGGGGAGTAATCCCTTTTCTACGTTGCGTTTGATAATGTGTCTTACTCTGTCAAGAGCCTTGCAGCAAAGCAAAGTTCTCTTTTCGAGAAGTTTAAGATACTTCTTCTCGTCACACTCTGTTTCGAGAGCAATTCTCATAAGGTTAATTGTGTTCACCTTAACAGAACCGATAGACAGTGCCGTTCCGCCGATAGAGTTGATAAAGCCGCTCAACTTCGTGGTGTTGGAGAGAAGTCGGCAACAGTTGCTCAAAGTGGTTACATCGTTGCTCATAAAGAAATTGCTATCATTCCAAAGAACGTTATGGTCGGAACACCATCTTGCAAAGTCATTATCAACAAACACTCTGTAATCCTTTGTCTCAATCATATGCTTAATTTCTTCCTCGGTCAAATCACTTCTTTTCAGGAGTGAGTATGTAAGTACAGGGAAAGTAAACATATTCTCATAGCGGATTTGAGAGACAACTTCCATAAACACCTTTTGATGCTCAATCAGATTGTCTACATTGTCAATAACGAATGAGCCATCGGGATATTCAACACCACCGAACAAAGACTCAACATAGTTTCTATCAAAGATAGAGACATTTACAAATGCAGTCTGGTCAATTCTCATAAACGGCTGGTTAAGTCTGTAAATGAGTTTTTGGAATGACTGTCTCAAATAATAGTCGGGGTTCTTAATGAAGTAGCCGGTCTCGCAATCGTGCTTCCAGAAGTAGTAAGTCCAGATAAGAATGTTGGGAATACCAACCGCTCCGGAACTTCTGTTACTCATATAGGAGATATACTCGATTACATCGTCAATGAAAGTAGTCAAGTGTTTGGGTGGCTGATTATTATAATTCTTCAAGAAGAACAAACCTTCAGTTGCGAGACGAGTAAGGTCATAAGCATAGCAATAAGGAAGATATGTAGATGTGGGAGCATCGTGCAGATAGAAACCACCGTTGTACTCTGCTTCGAGCCATTCCTTTGCCGTTCTTAAATTATACTCTTTTTTAATCTCATAGAAAATCTTATTCAGAGCAAAAAGTTTGTCCTCGGACTTTCCCTTCTCACTCAACAAACTACGAATATCCTTGCTGGATGCGTTGGCGTTAGAGTCAATCGTAACATCCGCAACATTTTTATCTACGAACCCATCAATGAAGTCCGAAAAGTTCAACTGGGATTCGTGCAAACCATTGAGGATTTCAAAGTCCTCTCCGTACTTATCACTTAAAGATTTAAGTGTTTTTTCAAAGTCACGAGTTACTTTAATCGGAATTTCCATTATTTAACCTCCGTGTTGTTAATCCAGTTGTTTGCTTCCGCAAAACTCATAAGGTTGCCATCAACGGAGAGAACAGGAACTTGGTCAATGCCAAGAGACTCCATAT
>JAZQDA010000020.1:0-3716 GCA_045546535.1 Clostridia bacterium
ACCTGACGGCACTACAATTTCTCACTATATAACTGCCGATACACCTATTTATTATAACGGTAAACAGCAGGTATAAAAGATATCCCTGTAGGTTGCGATGTGCTTATCACATATAAATCAGGAGTTTTCTATTCTCTTGATTTTACTGATGCTCTGATTAACGATGTTATAAGAGCGGTATATGCAGGTTCTTCAACATCAGATGTTAAAGGAACTTCAATATCAGTTAATATCATTGACGATAACAGCACCAAAATTTCAAAAGATAAAACAGAGTTTAAGTTAAGCCAGGACAGTATAATTACATATAACAAAACAACCTGTGCACTTTCTTCTGTGAAATCAGGCAGTTATGTAAATCTTACTGTAGAAGACGGCATAGTAACTATTCTTAATGCAACAGATAAAGAAAGTACATTTACAGGTACAGTAGACGAGGTTATTTTAGAACCTGTATATAAATTAAGAATTGATGACCCTGACGGAAAAATCGATGAATATTTCCTCGATACCACAGTAAAGGTAACCCGTAACGGAAAAACTGTAAGCGCACGTGAAATTTTAGTGGGCGACAGTGTAAAGGTTACAACAAACTATGGCATAATTAAAACAATCGTAGCAACAAGTAAATCATCAAATAAAACAGGCGTTATAAAAGAGGTTGTTATTTCGGCAACACCTAAAATAACACTCACCATAGACGGTCAGGATAAGACATATTTTGTTAAAAACGATGCTGAGATTACACTTTCAGGCGAGAAATCCACATTCTATGACCTTAGAGTAGGAATGACAACAAATGTTAAGTTTGACAGTAGTACAATAGTATCAATTGAGAGCACAGTAAATGATGAGATACTCACCTGGGCAGGAACAGTTACATTTGTAAATTCTTCATACGGACTTATCCAGATTGAATTTACAGATTCGGCAACAAATCAGACAAGAAATGAATCTGTATTTGTAACCGATAAAGCACCTATAATAGACTATCAGACTCAGAAAACAAAGAAACTTTCAGCAATCACTCCGGGAATGAAAGTCAATGTAACAGGCTCAATGGATACAGGTGTATTTGAAGCAAGTGCGGTTATAATCATAGGTTAAAAACTTTATATAAAACGGACAGCAGAAATTGCTGTCCGTTTTTCTTGTATTATAAACATTTATAATATAATTTGTCTCTTTACAATAAACATAACTTTATGATATAATCTATGTATCTTGGATAAATACGGAGGAAAGGCAAATGTCAGATATAAAAATTAAGGGGAAACAGGACTTTTTCATGATAGAAACAAGTTTTGTCGACAAGTACATAAAAGATGCAAATCCCTCATTTGTAAAGGTATATATATATCTTGCAAGGCACCTTACATCATCTGACACGGTAAACCTCGAAAAAATTGCAGAAGACACAGGTCTTTTGAAATCCGATGTAAACTCTGCACTCAAATACTGGGATAAATCAGGGGTTATAAAATACACTGCAGAAAGCATAGAACTTTTAAATTTAAGTGGAAATACAAATTCTGAAGTATCTTTCACTTCCGAAGAAAGCGAAAAAGCAGATGTTAAAGAAAAACCGCAATATCAGCCCACTGCATCGGTTGCATCAGCATATAAGGCGTCAAATGTTATAAAAACAGTAACAAGCGATGAAAACCTTTCACAACTTTTTGTTATAATAGGTCAACTTTTAAATAAAACACTAAGTCCCAACGATTATAAAATCATATATAGTTTTGTTGACTATTTAAACCTGCCTAATCAGGTAATCATAGTCCTTTTTGAGTACTGCATTTCAATATCGCAGACCAATATGCGTTACATAGAAAAAGTTGCATATTCATGGGCGGATAAAGGCATCAATACCCCTGAACGTGCATTAGAGTACGTGCAGAAACTTTCGGCTCAAAATTCGGTTCTTGCAGAATATAAAAAGAATTTTAAAATTCGCGGAAGAGATTTTTCAGATACAGAAACCGCTTTTATTCTTTCCTGGGTAAATGACCTCAAAGCAGGAGAAGAACTCATAATGTATGCATATGATACATCAATTATGAATACGGGTAAAATTTCTTTTAGATATATGGACACAGTAATCAAAAGTGCAATTGAATCAGGCACTATAGATAAGAAAAACGAAAAACTTTCTTCTAATGTCAAAAAAAGCAGTTTCAGAAACTACCCCGCCGATACAAAAGTTGGGGATATTGAAAAACAAATGATAGAAAAAATGATGTCTGGTTTTGGAGGTGAAACAGGTGCCGTCAATGAATGATATTCATTCAAGAATACAGAGAGAATATGCTACCATGCAAAATGAGTATAAAGCACAGAGCGAAAGTTTTATAGAAAGCCTTCATGCTAAATATCCCGAAATAGCAAAGATAAATTCTCAGATAGCGTCACTTTCTTTAAAGAGCGCCCGAATGATAATAAAGGGCGAACTTACTCAGGATATGGCATTCGAATATGTAAAAACACAGTCGGAGAAATTAAAAAATGAGAGGGAAAGATTGCTGACAGAGTATGGTATCAGCGAATATGTACCTGACTATAAATGCAAAATATGCAAAGATACAGGACTTGCAGATAATGGTAAGAAGTGCGGTTGTTATATGAAAAAGGTGCGTGAATACCTTTCATTTCCTGATGATACTTTAAAAAACGGCGTACTTGATACAGCATCATTTGATAATTTCAAACTTTCATACTATCCAAAGGAAAAAGACGCCGAACTCGGTGTTTCTCCAAGAGATATTATGAAAGCAGTTTATTCCCGCTGTGCAAAGTTTGTTTCATCTTTTTCAGGTGAAAATTCTGGCAATCTTCTGCTTTGTGGTCCGTCAGGTCTTGGGAAAACGCTTATGGCTGCATCTGTGGCAAACGCAGTTTCAGATAAAGGTTATCTTACCATATATAAATCTGCATATAAAATTTTTCAGTTTATGGAAGATTATAAATTCGGTAAAATAAACCGTGAAGAATATGCGCATGTCTATAATTCGCTCTATGACTGTGACCTTTTAGTCATAGACGATTTTGGCACGGAATTTATCACATCATTCACACAGTCGGCATTTTTCGATATTTTAAGTTCAAGGCTTGACGCAGGTAAATCAATCGTTATAAGCACAAATCTTCCTCTTGAAAGAATTGCAGACATATATCAGGAACGTGTAATGTCAAGACTTAAAAATGAATTTGAAGTGCTTCGTTTTGCAGGTGAAGATATCCGTGCACTTAAGAATAAATAAGGAGTAGAAAATGCTTTTATCAGATAAATGGCAAGACTACAGTTTAATAGATGCATCTGATGGTATGAAACTTGAAAAATGGGGAGATTTTTATCTTGTAAGACCCGACCCTCAGGCAATCTGGCAGGTGCGCAGCGAAAGAAAACTTTGGGATATGGCAGATGCGACTTATCACCGCAGTAAATCGGGCGGTGGTTCATGGGAATTTACCAGAAAACTTCCTGATTCGTGGCAGATTTCATACGGAAATCTTAAATTCAATGTAAAACCAATGGGATTTAAGCACACGGGAATTTTTCCTGAACAGGCGTCAAACTGGGATTTTATCATTAAAAAAATAAAACACGCCGAAAGACCCATAAAAGTTTTAAACCTTTTTGCCTATACGGGCGGAGCAACAGTCGCTGCTGCGTCTGCAGGTGCAAATGTTGTCCATGTAGACGCATCAAAAGG
>JAZQDA010000021.1:0-3209 GCA_045546535.1 Clostridia bacterium
CCCGAAAGAGCATTTGATGAAGAAAAGTTCCTGTTTGAAATAAGGCAAAAACTGTTAAATCAGGATACTGTAATCGTAGCAGTTTCTGAGGGCATAAAATATGCTGACGGCACATATGTGGCAGAAGATTCGTCCGATTCAAAGAAAGATATGTTCGGACACGGGCAACTCGGCGGTGCAGGGAAAAAACTTGAATTTTTAATTAAAAAAAGACTAGGTATCAAAGTAAGAAGTGTTGAACTTAATATTATGCAAAGATGCGCATCTCACATAGCATCTCTTACTGATGTTGACGAAGCATTTAAATGCGGTGAAACCGCTGTTAAAGCGGCTCTTAACGGTGAAAACGGTAAAATGGTTACCATGGTAAGAGAAGACAGCGAAGATTATAAAATCAAATATGAAACATTTGATATATCAAAAATAGCCAATGGCGAAAAAATAGTTCCCGACGAGTTCATTAGTCCCGACGGAAACGATGTTACAGAAGAATTTATCAGATACGCCCGTCCGCTTATTGAGGGCGAAAGGAATATAAAATTCAAAAACGGCATACCTGATTATATTTGCAGATAATTATCTTTCGCTTATATAATAGGGCTCATCTTCAGGAAAAATCAACTCATCAATATCACCTATTATTTCGTTTTCTCCTATGATTTTCAAATTGTTTTTATCATTTATTTCTTTATTGTTTTGAAATATATTTTCTGTGTTACACAACTTTCTCAATCCTTTCATAATTGATAGTATATTCACCTAGCGGTATCAAGATACCATCTATATTATGCAGATAATTGAAATTATGTGTATAAATCCAAAAAAACCTTCCAATGAATTCACTGGAAGGTTTTTTATTATTTTCTTACATACTGTGACATTTTAGTTGTATATTTTTCAAAGATTAAAACCTGCGATACATAATCAAGATTCACTTTTATTTCATCACGGAATATTTCTCCGCTTCCATCAAAGCAAACCATTGTTGCTATAGAACCATTAACAGATTTGACCCAGCCAAAATAATAGTCAATTGCATCATCATATGCACATTCAACAGTTACAGGATTATTTGATTCACAAAGGAATGAAAACACATCATTCCAGTCATTTACAGAAAAATCCGGAGTTGATTTTTCAAATATTGCTTCTTTTTCAAATATCATATTCAAAAAAGCAAGAGAGTCGTTTTCGCTTGAGAGAGAAATGTCAGTTATATCTTTAAGACGAATAATGCGATATCCGTTTACTGAAAAATCATTTGTATTTTCTGCTAACACAAGTTTGTCAGAAACTTTTTTGACATTAGAAAGAAATGACATTTCATCTATTTCGTGGCGGAAAATTTCAACAAGTTCATTTTTGGAGCATTTGCTTTCGAGAATTCTTTTAATTTCTTTGGAGTTCATATCTTCCTCCCTTTATTATCTTGTTTTAGGAAGTGATTCACAGTAAAGGCATCTGTATGAACCGCTTTCTCTGTCAGTGAGTTTGAATATGTGATGAATCCCTTGCTCAGTTGAAGTTATGCATCTTGGATTAGAACATTTAATTACATCAGTAAGTTTTTCTGGCAGATCAGGGTGGAGTTTTGCCACTTTAACTCCATTTTTTATGATGTTTACAGTAATTCCATGATCAATGTAGCCAAGAACATTATAGTCAATATCAAGTTCAGCATCGATTTTAATTATATCTTTTTTACCAAGTCTTTTACTTGATGCATTTTTGATTATTGCAACCTGACAATCAAGGCGGTCAAGATTAAGATAATTATATATCTGCATTGACTTACCTGCTTGAATATGGTCAATTACCAAACCGTTTTTAATGGAATCAATATTCATTATTCCACCTCCAGAAGTTTCATAATAAGCGCCATTCTTATATATTTGCCGTACTTTGCCTGTTTGAAATAACAAGCACGTTTATCATCATCAATATCTGTTGAAATTTCATTTACCCTTGGTAACGGGTGAAGAATTATCATGTCATCTTTTGCTGTTTTTAATTTTTCTAAAGTAAGAATACAACTGTCTTTTAAACGCTCATAATCTGCTTCGTTGAAAAATCTTTCTCTCTGAACTCTGGTCATATAAAGAACATCAAGTTCACTTATTGCTTCCTCAACATTTGAATATTCTTTGTACTTAACACCCAACTTATCCAGTACATCCTCTTTAATATAATCAGGAAGTTTGAGTTCAGGGGGTGATATTAAAACAAACTGAACATTTTCATAACGAACCATTGCATTTATAAGAGAATGCACTGTTCTTCCAAATTTAAGGTCACCGCAAAGCCCAATTGTAAGATTATCAAGTCTGCCTTTTTCGCGTTTAATAGTTAAAAGGTCAGTGAGAGTTTGTGTTGGATGATTGTGTCCGCCGTCACCTGCATTTATGATAGGAACGTCAGATTTCATAGACGCCACCATTGGTGCACCCTCTTTAAAATGACGCATAGCAATAATGTCAACATAATTGCTTACAACTTTCACTGTATCAGAAATGCTTTCCCCTTTTGCCGAAGAACTTGAGTTTGCTTCGGAAAATCCAAGCACACTACCGCCAAGTTCAAGCATAGCAGATTCAAAACTAAGTCTTGTACGAGTCGAGGGTTCAAAAAATAAAGTTGCGAGTTTTTTATGTTTACATTTTTCATGATATTTTTCTGGGTTTTTTAAAATATCATTAGATATTTCTATAAGTTCATCGATTTCCGTAATGGAAAGTTCGGAAATATCAATCAAGTGTTTCATATATCTCATCCTTATTTAGAATTAGTTATTTATCCAACTTTCGTCAGATGGGTTATTTCTGAACTGTATGAGTCTTTCAACATCTGTTTCTTTAATATATCCTGATTTTGCTGCAACTTCAGCAATTGTATCAAAATCGCAGAGGCTATAGTTTGTAACATTTGCTTCCCTCAGTCTTTCAAGACCTTTTTTCATTCCGTATGTGAAGATACTTACGATACCTAAAACCTGTGCACCGTACTCTCTTAAAACATTTACAACTTCGATAACACTTCCGCCTGTCGAAATAAGGTCTTCAACAACTACAACTTTCTGACCTTTTTCAAGCCTGCCTTCGATTTGATTTTGTCTGCCGTGATCCTTTGAACCGCTTCTTACATAACCCATAGGAAGTTCAAGAAGATGTCCTGTGATTGCTGCATGAGCAATACCTGCAGTTGAAGTTCCC
>JAZQDA010000022.1:0-2285 GCA_045546535.1 Clostridia bacterium
AGACATAACAAAAGTGGAGGGTGTTCCTACTCTTTTGTCATTGTTGCCGTTATAATCGCATTGTAGACAATTTTACCGCCGTTATTCGCCTGTGGTGGTATTGTCACCCTCTGCCGCAGGAAGTTCGTTCCCGGGGCATTCTGCAACTCTCTGTGCAAACTCCTCGGCGGTCAGTATGGTAAACTCTGCCGTGTAGTCATCGCCTCTGCCTGTGGTCTTATACTTCAGATAGATGGGCATAGAAATGAACGACAAGCGAAACTCTAACAGATTGTCGGGATATACAAAAATCTGCTTTGTCGCTCTCTCGTAGTAAACATCATTCAGGTCATCGGCAGAAAGGTCAACCATTTCATGCAGTTGCTTTATGTAGTCCTCATATATCCGTATCTCTGCCTCGTTTGAAGTGCTGTCCTGTGCCTCCTTTAACTCTCGGCACAGTTGCTCATACTCTGCATTGACAATGCAGATAGTCGCTTTATAGGCATTTTCGGGAACAGTGCCGCTTATCCATCCCTGTGTAAGTTTGGTAATCTCCTCTTGCTTCTTTGCGACCGCTTTTTCCAGTTCGGCAATTTTGGCGGTGCTGTCTTTCGGTTTGGAAAGCTCCTCAATATCCCTTTTGAGTTCTGCGAGAATGGCGTCTTTGTTCGGGACGAGGTAATCTGCCACAATGTCGTGAACCGCCGTTTTCAGCACTCTGTCGTTCACTCTACGGGAATTACATCCCACAAGGGCAATTTCTCCTGTGTCAAGGATTATCTGCTTGTATGTGCCTCTTTGGTGGTTCTCAAAGCACACCCACGCACGATAAGGCACGTTCTTCTGTTTCTTATAATAACTGACATACCGCTGACCGCACAGACCGCAATAAACCTTGCCACTCGTCCAATATCGGTTGGAGTGCTTTGCCTTGATTTCTTCGCTCGGTGACCTTTCTGCAAGGATGATCTGCACCTTGTTCCAAAGTTCTCGGTCAATAATTGCACTCTCAGGGTGATGGTCTTGTATGTAGAACATATGAGATTCACCCCTATTGTATTTCTTCTTGTGGGTGAGTGGGTCGGGGGTGTGGGTCTTGCCCTGTGCCAAGTCACCCACATATTTCTCATTGCGAAGCAGACGAAGAATGACAATGTTCGTCCATCCGTATTTGAACCGCTTTGTCTTGACTCCTTGCTGTTCGAGTCGCCTTGCAATGCGGTGTGTCCCCTCACCTGAAGCGAACCAATCAAAGATTTGGTGAACGACCTGTGCTTCTTCGGGTATGATTTCAAAGTGCTGTATGCCGTTCTCATCTCTTACGATGTTATACCCGTACATTTCTTTCCGACCGAAAATCGTGCCGAGTTCCATTTGCTGTTGCTGTCCCCATTTCACACGGCGAGAGGTTCGCAAACTCTCCTGTTCGGCATTTGTTGCAATTTGAGTAAGCCGCTCTCGGTAGTCGTTGCTCTCTGTGTTGATATCATCTGACAAGAACCAGATATACACACCGATAGCACGGAGTTCTTCCACGATGTTCAAAAGGTGCTGAACATTTCGGGAAAATCTGGAAACCTCTTTTGTTAGAATGATGTCTATACCGCCTCTACGAGCCAGCCCAAGCATACGGAGAAAATCGTCTCTCTTTTCCAAAGAGGTGCCCGAAAGTCCCTCATCAGCGAAAATGCCCACGTTGTTCCAATTTTTATGTGCATTGAAATACCGAGCGAAAAACTGTTTTTGTGCTACAAGTGAGTTCTTTTGGTCGCTCTCATCGGTAGATACACGACAATAGGCACAAACACGGTGCGGTTGGTTATCATTTGTTTTTAGCGGTCTTTTTGTCGGTTCGATTACTGTTGTTATTCCCACTTTGCACTTCCTCTCTCTTAATACCAATCATGTCTCTTATGTACTTCTTGAATTCGGCAACGAAAACCGCTTGTGCTTCCGGTGTCCTAAAAAGTGCATCTGGGTTTGTAATCAAAAGTGTTTGCTCCTTGCTATGTTCTTTTACATAGCAATCATATGTTTCGGCAATGAATTTTAGTAATTCATCTTCATCTGTAATAGTGAAAGCGTGAGCAAATTGCTCCCTTGTCATATACTCCTTGTATTCGTAAAACTCCATTTTTCACCCCTCCTATACTATATATTATATCATGCACAATTTTATTCATAAATAGGTACCGAGGAACTGGCTCACATGGAAATCATATCGGCTATTATTCATCAGCTGACTCGTTGTCTCTCAACTGAGCAGATTATGAACTCCAAATTGGCAGCATATTATGTTGACC
>JAZQDA010000023.1:0-4204 GCA_045546535.1 Clostridia bacterium
GACGCTCTACCACTGAGCCACTCCCGCATATGTGATTGTTTTCCAATCGACGAGTGATAGTATAACACAAAGATTTTGCTTTGTCAACACCTTTAGTTAAAATTTTTTAAAACTTTTTGACATATTACAACAAAAAAACACACATCTTACGATGTGTGATTTTTTATATCATTTTCTAAAGGTTTCTTTAATTTCTATTGCTTTTTTTCCGCCGTCTGCCAAAAGGTCATAGGCTGTGAGTGCCAGAATTTTTGCGGAAGTTATATATGCAGTTTCTTTATCTTCAATTTTAAAATCTTTACTGTGAAGCGCACCACTAAATCCGCCCATTGTAGGCTGAATTGAGGGGATAATTTCTGATAAATCGCCCATATCAGTAGAACCTGTCATATCCACTCCGTGATACACATAATCGTCAGGCACAAAAAGGAGCGCATTATCTTCAAACACTTTTGAAAGGTTTTTATCCTGATGAAGAGGCATAAATCCCTTTACATCTTTAATGGTGCATTTTGCGCCGATTGCCATAGCACCTGCCTGTGCTGCGTTATCTACCTTCTGACAAGCATCGGCTATTGCCTCTTTTGTAGATGCTCTGACATAAGTTTCAATAACCGCTCTGTCGGGGATTACATTTACAAGGTCGCCCCCGTTTGTGATAATTGGGTGGATTCTTACCTTGTCTTCATCGCGGAAAGTTTCTCGGTTTGCATTTATTCCCATAAGACCGAGCATTGCGGCATTAAGCGCATTTACGCCGTTGAAAGGCTCACTTCCGTGACTTGCTTTTCCCTCATAAATTATCTGCTTTGTGTCAAACCCAAGACTTGAGCCGTCTATGTATACTTTTGGCGAAGGTGTGTTTGCGTGAGCGTGAATCATCATCGCAATATCTATGTCGTCAAATTCGCCAAGAGAAATGAGTTCCTGCTTACCTGCCATATGTTTGATTTTACCGTCATTCACCAAACGCTCTCTGTATTCGAGTTCAACAAATTCTTCTGCAGGTACTGCAAAAAATGTGATTTTGCCGTCGATTTCATCAAGCACTCCGCTTTTTACAATTCCGTATGCCGCACCTATCATAGATGCAAGTTGAGCATTGTGTCCACAGGCGTGTGCAGCACCTGTCTGGGCATCGGCAAAGGGGTGTTCAAAGCATTTTACGGCATCGAGTTCGCCGATAATGCAGATATTTATCTTGGCATCTTCCCTGCCGATTGTTCCTTTAACGCCCGTAATTGCAAGTTCAGAGCGGTACTTTATACCGAGCGCTTCAAATTCTTTTTTTACCGCTTCGCTTGTTTTAAACTCTTTATAGCCAAGTTCTGGGTTTCTGAGGATTTTTTCACCGAATGCAATAATTTCGTCCCTATGGGCGTCTATCGCTTTAATAATTTTTTCTTTCATCTTTATTCACCGCCAAAGTTAAAATTATTTAACCTCTTCAAGTTTTTTCTCTGCTCCAAGACCCTGTTTGTATGAAAGGATAAATTCGTTATATTCAGTTATTCCTTTTTCGGTAGGGGCAATAGTCTGGGTCTGCATAGATGCAAAAACTTCATTTTCAAGCCACTCGCCAAGGATTTTACCATTCCCGCACATCATATATGCACTAAGGAGAGCCATTCCCCATGCACCGCCCTCTGATGCTGTTTCCATGACAGACACGGGGCAGGAAAGCGCATCGGCAAGGATTTTCTGTGCCACGCCCTGAACTTTGAAAAGACCGCCGTGTGCAAGGAATTTGTCGGCACTCACGCCCTCTTTTTCAAAAAGGATTTCCATACCTATTTTAAGAGTTGCAAAAGCAGAATAAAGTTGGGCTTTCATAAATCCGCCGAGAGTAAGACGGGAGTCGGATTTGCGGAAATACATAGGTCTTCCCTTGGAAATACCTGTGATATGTTCTCCTGAGAGATAGTTATATGCGGTAATACCTGTTGCAGTTGAATCATCTTCCATAGCCTTTTTGTAAAGAAGAGAGTAAAGGTCTGATTTTGAAAGATTTGCACCTGCAAGGGAAGCAAATTCGCCGAAAGTATTTACCCAGGCATCAAGTTCTGCAGCGCAGTTATTACAGTGTACCATCGCAACATCGTCGCCGTAAGGTGTGGTAACCATATCAACTTCTGAGTAATATGAGGAAAGTGCTTTTTCGAGTACGAGCATTGCAAAAACAGAAGTTCCTGCAGAAATGTTACCTGTACGCTTTGTAACAGAGTTTGTTGCAACCATACCTGTACCTGCGTCGCCTTCGGGGGCACACATCGGAATACCTGCTTTCAAATCACCTGCAGGGTCTAAAAATTCAGCACCTTCAGTAGAAAGAGTTGCGCTCTTTTCACCTGCTATTTTAACTTCGGGAAGAACTGATGCAATATCCCAGTCGAATCCGTACTTATTTACAAGACTTCTGAACTTTTCTATCATATCGGCATTGTATGTGTCGTCTTTAACGGGGAACATACCCGACGCATCGCCTATGCCAAGTTCGTGTTTTCCTGTAAGAAGATAGTGAACATAGCCTGAAAGTGTAGTTATGTATGAGATATCTTTAACATGGCTTTCGCCGTTTAAAATTGCCTGATAGAGATGAGAAATACTCCAGCGCTGAGGAACATTAAACTTAAATAGAGAAGAGAGTTCTTCTGCCGCTTTTTCTGTGGTTGTGTTTCTCCATGTACGGAAAGGCGTGAGAAGATTATCGTCTTTATCAAAAGCAAGATAGCCGTGCATCATTGCAGAAATACCGATGGCACCAACCGATGAAAGAACTACGCCGTATTTGTCGGCTACATCTTTTTTAAGACTCTGAAAACAAGATGTAACGCCTTTTTTAATTTCGTCTATTGAATATGTCCAGTAGCCGTCTACAAATGAATTTTCCCAATCAAAGCCGCCCTGTGCGATGGGGGTAAAGGTGTCATCAATAAGACACGCTTTTATTCTTGTTGAGCCAAGTTCTATACCGAGATAGGTTTTGTTATTCATAATTTTTTCTTTCATATTATCAGTCCTCCTGATTTTCAATTATATATTTTGATTGTAACACAATTTTTCAAATCAGGCAACTAAATTTTTAAGTAAAAAAACACCGCCATCGCATAAAAGCGATGGCGGTGTTTTAAATTTTATTCAGTATAACCGAGTGTTGTGTAGAAAGCCATATTTGACTGAGTGTTGTCAAGACGGCCGTACTGAAGAACAATCGGGGTGTTACTTGACACCTTCATAGCATACTGTGTTTCAAAAGGAACTTTAAAACCGCACATATGCTCAACATTGTTCATTCTGAAGCATTTAACTCTTTTCGCGCCAACCTGCCATTTAATGTTGGTGTAGGGCTCTTTGTCGGTGAAGAAAATGCTTACATCAATTTGTGCATCAACATCTGAATCGTTAACTATAATAACAGATTCATGCCCCTTTGCAACTCCTTCGCCCTCCTGGGGAAGTTCACAATCAGGAATTATCCAGTTCTTTTTACCGAGTGCTTTTTTATTAAACATCGAGTTCTATAATTCCTTTCTTGAGGTAGTCTGTCATTTTGTGACAACCATCTTTTGTAACTGCTGCGCCGATTTCCCATCTGCAGCCAAAGCCGTCGCCCATAATGAAGGTGTCTACCTGGAATGTCATATTTTCCTGGAGAGGATAATCGGAAGTTGTTTCCATCCAGGGTGCTTCAACTTCAATCATACCTGTACCGTGGCAGGGACCATATACGAAACTGTCTTTGAGCCATTCGTAAATGGGAAGTGTGCATTCAACATAACTTCCGAGACCGATTTTGATGTTTTCACCTGTTACGCCGATTGCTTTGAACACATCTTTGAATGTTGATGCTGTAAGTTCGGGGTATGCAGGGTCTGCTGATTCTCTGAACTCTCTGAGGCAGAAAATTTTATCGATTTTTGCAACGTCTTGAGCGAAAATAATGCACTCGGGACCTACCATAAGAGCCGCTTCGCCTGTTGCGGAAATTGCAACACCTGCTCTTTCAAAAAGGGGCCAGAAGCCGCTGAAATAACGAGCGTTTGCATAATCGGACTCGGTGCTGCAAACAACCATTACATCGAGGCCTTTTTGGCGAACGAGTTCTGCTGCTCTTGCCACTCTTTCCTTATACTCATAATCGGGTATACAAATTCTTGACATACTAAATTCCTCCTCTAATTTATTTTAGGATACTTTAATTATA
>JAZQDA010000024.1:0-19810 GCA_045546535.1 Clostridia bacterium
GAGCAGAACCAAGTTCTGCCATGGTTGCTGTCTCTCCTAAGGCAGCAGGTCATGTTGGAACACCTTAAGTTTCAACCAATAACCAAAATAGGAGGAAAAAAGAATGCAAAAAGCAATTATAGGTAAGAAACTCGGAATGACTCAACTTTTTGCTCAGGACGGTACAGTAATTCCTGTTACAGTTATCGAAGCAGGTCCGGTTGCAGTTGTTCAGAAAAAGACAGTTGAAAACGACGGCTACAATGCCATTCAGGTTGGTTTTGAAGATTGCAAGGACAAGGCTTTAAACAAACCTTTAAAAGGCCATCTCGCTAAAGCCGGAGTTGAAAACAAAAGACACCTCAGAGAGTTCCGTCTTGCAGACGACTCTTCAATCAATGTAGGTGACATCATTAAAGCAGATGTTTTCGCAGAAGGTGACAAAGTTGATGTAACAGGTATCAGCAAAGGTCACGGTTTTGCAGGAACAGTTAAAAGATGGGGTACACACAGAGGTCCCATGTCTCACGGTTCCGGTTACCACAGAGGTGTAGGTTCCATGGGCGCTTGTTCAACACCGTCAAGAGTTATGAAAAACAAAAAACTCCCCGGACATATGGGTGTAGAGCAGGTTACAGTTCAGAATTTATCAGTTGTTAAGGTAGACGCTGAGAATAACATCATTCTCGTAAAAGGTGCCATCCCCGGCCCCAAAGGCGGTATCGTAACAATAAAAGATACAGTTAAAGCATAAGTGAATTCTAAGAAAGGAGGACTAACTAATGCCTAAATTAGATTTATTTAACATGGAAGGCAGCAAGGTTGGCAACATCGAATTATCCGATGCAATCTTCGCTCACGAAATAAACAAAGTAGCACTTCATCAGGTAGTTGTAAACTATCTTGCAAATCAGAGACAGGGCACACAGAGCACCAAAACCCGTTCAGAAGTATCAGGCGGCGGAATCAAACCCTGGAGACAGAAAGGTACAGGCCGTGCAAGACAGGGTTCAATCAGAGCACCCCAGTGGATTAAAGGCGGTATCGCTCTCGGTCCCAAACCCAGAGATTACAGTTACTCTGTAAATAAAAAACTTAAAAAAGTTGCAATGCTTTCTGCACTCAGTGCAAAATGTGCTGAAAACGAAATTATCGTAGTAGACAGCATCGCACTTGATGAAATCAAAACAAAGAAAATCGCAGAAATGCTCAAAAACCTTAAGGTTGAGTCCAAGGCTCTCATTGTTACAAACGAGAAAAACGACAATGTAGTTAAGTCTGCAAAAAACATCAAAGGCGTAACCACCACATTTATGGGAAGCCTCAATGTATATGACATTCTTAACCACGACGTAATGGTTGTAGCAAAAGACGCCATTTCCAAAATTGAGGAGGTGTACGCATAATGACAAGCCACGATATCATTATTAAACCTATAGTTTCAGAAAAAAGTATGGATCAGTTAGCAGACAGAAAGTACACCTTTAAAGTTGCCATCGGCGCAAACAAAATCGAAATCAAAAATGCCGTTGAAGAAATCTTCGGTGTAACAGTAGAAAAAGTTACAACACAGAGAGTTCTCGGCAAGATTAAGAGAATGGGCGCTACATCTGGCAAAAGAGCCGACTGGAAAAAAGCCATCGTTAAACTTACAGCCGATAGCAAAACTATCGAATTCTTCGATGGTATGGCGTAATGAAATTTAAAGTTAGGAGAGTGAAAAGGAATGGCAATTAAAAAATTTAATCCTACTTCTCCCGCTCGCAGATTTATGACTGTTTCAACCTTCGAAGAACTTTCCAAGGTTGCTCCCGAAAAATCTTTGCTTGAACCTTTAAAAAAGAATTCCGGCAGAAACTCATACGGTAGAATCACAGTACGTCACAGAGGCGGCGGAAACAGAAGAAAATACAGAGTTATAGATTTCAAAAGACTCAAAGATAATATGAATGCAACAGTTCTTTCAATCGAATACGATCCCAACAGAACTGCAAACATCGCACTCATTCAGTACGAAGACGGAGTTAAATCCTACATCATCGCACCTCACGGTCTTAAAGCAGGTGATGTTGTAAGATCAGGCGAAGACGCTGATATCAAAATCGGTAATGCACTTCCCATCAAATCAATCCCCGTTGGTACACTTATTCACAATATCGAACTTTTCCCCGGCAGAGGCGCACAACTTGTAAGAAGTGCAGGTAACTCAGCACAGCTTATGGCTAAAGAAGGTGCTTACGCTCAGGTAAGACTTCCATCAGGCGAAGTTAGAATGGTAAGCGTTAAGTGTAAAGCAACAATCGGTGAAGTTGGTAATCAGGACCACGAAAACATTTCTATCGGTAAAGCAGGTAGAAAAAGACATATGGGTTGGAGACCCACAGTCCGCGGTGTTGTAATGAACCCCTGCGATCACCCTCACGGTGGTGGTGAAGGTAAATCACCTGTTGGTATGCCCAGTCCTGTAACACCTTGGGGTAAACCGACACTCGGTTACAAAACCAGAAAGAAAAACAAACAGTCCAACAAATATATTGTTAAGAGAAGAAACGGTAAATAATAATTTCCTTATTATATATGTCCGTATTTTTGGAAGGAGGTTTATCAATTGGGTAGATCAATAAAAAAAGGACCTTTTGTCGAAGAAAGACTTATGAAAAGAATTGTAGATATGAACAATGCCGGTGAAAAAAGAGTTGTTAAAACTTGGTCAAGGGCATCAACAATATTCCCCGATATGGTTGGTCACACAATCGCAGTACATGACGGCAGAAAACACGTGCCGGTATATGTTAGCGAAGATATGGTTGGCCACAAACTCGGCGAGTTTGCCCCCACAAGAACATACAAAGGCCACGCAGGTTCAAAAACTACTGGTTCCAGATAAAAAATCACAAGTTCTATGAGAGGAGGATTCACGAATGGAACATAATGTTACCGAAGCAAGAGCCAAACTCAGTTACGCTCGTATATCTTCAAGAAAAGTTAAAACTGTAATAGATTTAATCAGAAACAAAACCGCACTTGAGGCACTCGCAATTTTAAAATTCACTCCCAAAGCAGCCTCCGAACTGGTTGAAAAACTTCTCAAATCCGCTATTGCCAACGCTGAAAACAACTTTGGCATGGATGCTGAAAAACTCTATGTTTCTGAAATCTTTGCCAACCAGGGCCCCACTCTTAAGAGAGTAAGACCCAGAGCACAGGGCAGAGCGTTCAGAATCAGAAAAAGAACCAGTCATATCACGGTTGTGTTGAAAGAAAAAGAATAAGTAAGGAGGAAAGAATCTTGGGTCAGAAAGTACATCCACACGGATTAAGAGTCGGCGTTATCAAAGATTGGGATTCCAAATGGTATGCTGACAAAACAAATTTCGGCGATAATCTTGTAGAAGATTATCAGATAAGAAAATATCTCAAAAAAGCACTTTTCTCAGCAGGTATTGCCAAGATTGAAATAGAAAGAAACGACAATAAAGTCAAAATTCATGTTCACACCGCAAAACCCGGCGTAGTTATCGGTAAAGGCGGCGCTGAAAAAGATAAAATCAAAGCAAACGTTGAGAAACTTATCGGTAAAACTGTAGTTCTTGACATCGTAGAAGTTAAGAATGCAGAAGTTAATGCACAACTCGTTGCAGAAAACATCGCTGCTCAACTCGAACGCAGAGTATCTTTCAGACGTGCTATGAAGCAGGTTATGCAGAGAGCAATGAAAATGGGCGCAAAAGGTATCAAAACTTGCTGCTCAGGCCGTCTTGGCGGTGCTGAAATCGCAAGAAGCGAACACTACCACGAAGGTACTATTCCGCTCCAGACTCTCAGAGCAGACATTGATTACGGTTTTTATGAAGCAGATACAACATACGGTAAAATCGGTGTTAAAGTATGGATTTACAAAGGCGAAGTATTAAACGCTGCCAAAAAGACCGAGGAAAAGAAGAGTAAAGGAGGCAGATAATCATGTTGTTACCTAAAAGAGTAAAATACAGACGTGTTATGAGAGGCCGCATGAAAGGTAAAGCGCTCCGTGGCAACAAGGTATCATACGGTGATTTTGGTATTCAGGCATTAGAACCCGCTTGGATTACAAGTAACCAGATTGAGGCTGCCCGTATTGCTATGACACGTTATATAAAAAGAGGCGGTCAGGTTTGGATTAAAATATTCCCTGACAAACCTGTAACAGAAAAACCTGCTGAAACTCGAATGGGTTCCGGTAAAGGTTCACCTGAGTACTGGGTTGCAGTAGTTAAACCCGGCAGAGTACTTTTCGAAATCGGCGGTGTTGCAGAAGACGTTGCAAGAGAGGCTATGCGTCTTGCTATGCACAAACTCCCCATCAAATGTAAATTTGTAACTAAGGAGGGTGATTCGAGTGAAAATTAATGAAATCATTGATATGACCAATGAAGAATTGGAACAGAAATTGGCAGATCTCAAAGCGGAACTTTTTAACCTCAGATTTCAACACGCTACAAACCAACTCGATAATCCGAGAGTAATTACAGACGTTAAAAGAACTATTGCCAGAATTAAAACAATCCTTCGCGAAAGAGAATTAAAACAGTCTGTTTAATAAGAGAGAGGAGGAAATTGTAAATGGAACGTAATTACAGAAAAACACGTATAGGCAAAGTTGTAAGCGACAAAATGGATAAAACAATCGTTGTTGCTATCGAATATAGTGTTAAACACAAACTTTACAACAAAATCGTAAAGAGAACCTACAAACTCAAAGCACATGACGAGCAGAATATTGCCGGAATGGGTGATAGAGTTAAGGTTATGGAAACCAGACCCCTTTCTAAAGATAAGAGATGGAGATTGGTTGAGATTGTTGAAAAAGCAAGATAATCTAACACAAGGAAGGAGAAAGTCAAGTGATTCAACAGCAGACATTATTAAAAGTTGCTGATAACACAGGTGCAAAAGAACTTATGTGCATCAGAGTTCTCGGCGGCAGCAGAAGAAAATATGCCAATGTTGGCGATGTTGTAGTTGCTTCTGTAAAAAAAGCAACACCCGGCGGTGTTGTTAAAAAAGGTGAAGTAGTTAAGGCTGTTATCGTTAGAAGTGTAAAAGGCCTCAGACGTGCTGACGGCACATACATCAAATTCGACGAAAACGCAGCAGTTATTATAAGAGATGATAAAAACCCAAAAGGTACTCGTATATTTGGACCTATCGCGAGAGAACTCAGAGACCACGAATATATGAAGATTTTATCATTGGCACCCGAAGTTCTTTAATAGGAGGCTTGTCAGATGAAAAATAAAATTCATATCAAAAAAGGCGATACAGTTGTAGTGCTCTCCGGTAAGGACAAAGGCAAAAAAGGTAAAGTTCTTACAGTAGGAACAAGCAAAAGAACAGTAATCGCTGAAGGTATAAACATGGTAACAAAACATACCAAAGCAAGAAAAGCAGGAGAAACAGGCGGAATCGTTAAACAGGAAGCCCCCATCTTTGCTTGTAAAGTAATGGTAGTTTGCCCCAAATGTAACAAACCTACAAGAGTAGGATATCAGTTAACAGAAGACGGCGGCAAAATGAGAGTGTGCAAACACTGCTCAGAAAATTTAGATTGATAAGAGAGGAGGACTTTGACACATGACCAGAATGAGAGCGAAATACGAACAGGAAGTAAAAAAGGCTCTTATGGAAAAATTCGGCTACAAAAGCCCGATGCAAATTCCTAAGATTGAAAAAATAGTAATCAATATCGGCGTTGGCGAAGCAAAAGAGAATGCAAAAGCATTAGAAGCAGCAGGCAATGACCTGGCTATAATCACCGGACAGAAACCGGTAATCACAAAGGCTAAAAAGTCTGTTGCAAACTTCAAAATCAGAGAAGGTATGAACCTTGGTTGTAAGGTTACATTGAGATCTGACAAAATGTATGAATTCATTGACAGACTCTTTAACATCGCCCTCCCCCGTGTAAGAGACTTCCGCGGTATCAACCCCAACTCTTTCGACGGCAGAGGAAACTATGCTCTGGGTATTAAAGAACAACTTATATTCCCCGAGATAGACTATGATAAAATTGATAAACTCAGAGGAATGGATATAATCTTTGTTACAACTGCTAACACAGATGAAGAAGCAAGAGAACTTCTTTCCCTTATGGGTGCTCCGTTCGTAAGAGCGTAAATTTAGGAGGGTTAAATATTATGGCTAAAAAAGCAATGGTATTAAAACAGCAGAAGCCCCAGAAATACAAAACCCGTGAATATACCAGATGTAAAATCTGCGGAAGACCCCATGCATATCTCAGAAAATTCGGCATCTGCCGTATCTGCTTCAGAGAACTTGCTTACAAAGGTCAGATTCCCGGTGTTAAAAAGGCTAGTTGGTAATAAACGATACAGAGTATTAAAAAAGGAGGTAGCACAATGCAAATCACCGATCCTATCGCTGATATGCTTACCCGTATCAGGAATGCAAATTCTTCAAAACACGAATCTGTAAATGTTCCTGCTTCTAAAATCAAAGTTGAAATCGCTAAAATTTTAGACGCTGAAGGTTACATCGACGGATTTGAGGTAATAGAGGACAATATCCAGGGCATGATTAAAATCAATCTTAAATATGGCCCCGGCAAACAGAAAGTAATCACCGGTCTTAAAAGAGTTTCAAAGCCCGGCTTAAGAGTTTACGCAAGTAACGATAATTTACCCAAAGTGCTAAAAGGTCTTGGCATAGCAATTATTTCTACTTCTAAAGGTATTATGACCGATAAAGAAGCAAGAAAATTGAATGTCGGCGGCGAAGTTTTAGCATTTGTATGGTAATCGGAGGTGAAGATAAATGTCAAGAATAGGTAGAATGCCAATCGCAATTCCCCAGGGTGTTGAGATTAAAGTTGAAAAAAATAACCTTGTTACCGTAAAGGGCCCCAAAGGCACATTGACAAAAACTCTTCATTCCGACATGATTATCAAACAGGAAGAAGGACAGGTAATTATCGAAAGACCTACCGAGTCCAAAGAGCATAAGTCACTTCACGGTCTTACAAGAACACTTTTTGCTAATATGGTAACAGGTGTTACAGACGGTTTCCAAAAAACTCTTCAGATTAACGGTGTAGGTTACCGTTGTCAGAAACAGGGTAAAAAACTTGTTTTGAACCTCGGTTATTCACACCCGGTTGAATTTGAAGATACCGACGACTACACACTTGAATCTCCCGACCCGAACACAATCATTGTTAAAGGTATTGACAATCAGATTGTAGGTCAGATAGCAGCAGTAATCAGAGAAAAAAGACTTCCTGAACCTTATAAGGGCAAAGGTATTAAGTATGATTACGAAGTTATCAGACGTAAGGAAGGTAAAACAGGTTCTAAGAAGTAAGAATCGGAAAGGAGTAAACCATTATGAATAACAAAAAAAGTAGCAATGCTGCAAGAATAAAAAGGCATTACAGAGTAAGAAAAAATATTTCCGGTACTCCCCAGCGCCCCAGACTCAATGTATTCAGAAGCCTCAGCAACATTTACGCTCAGGTTATTGACGATACAACTGGCAAAACATTGGTTTCCGCTTCCAGCTTAGACCAGGAAATCAAAGCGGCTATGTCAAACGGCGGTAACAAAGCCGCTGCAAGAGAAGTTGGCAAACTCGTTGCTAAAAAAGCAATCGATGCCGGTATCAAAGCAGTAGTATTTGACAGAGGCGGTTATGTATATCACGGCAGAGTACTCGAACTTGCCGAAGGCGCCAGAGAAGGCGGCTTAGAATTCTAAGATAAGGAGGAAAAGCAATGGCTTTAGAAAGAATAGATGCAGATTCATTGGAACTGCAGGAAAAAATCGTTAGCATAAACCGTGTTGCTAAGGTTGTTAAAGGCGGTAGAACTTTCAGATTCAGCGTACTTGTTGTTGTCGGCGACCGTAACGGCCATGTTGGCGCAGGTACAGGTAAAGCGGCTGAAATTCCTGACGCTGTTAGAAAAGCTATAGATGACGCTAAGAAGAATATGATAAATGTTCCTATGGTAGGCACCACAATCGCTCACGAAGTTATCGGTGAGTTCGGTGCAGGTAGAGTATTATTAAAACCTGCCGGCCGTGGTACCGGTGTTATCGCAGGCGGCTGTGCCAGAGCAGTGCTCGAACTCGCAGGTGTTCGCGATATCAGAACAAAATCACTTCGTTCTAACAATCCTCGCAATCTTGTTAGCGCAACAATCGAAGGTCTTAAATCACTCAAGGTGGCAGAAGATGTTGCCCGTTTAAGAGGTAAGACTGTAGAAGAATTGCTCGGTTAATAAAAGCGCAAACAAAAAATTAGGAGGAAAAATCAATGGCTAAAATAAAAGTTACTTTAGTTAAGAGCCCTATCGGTTGCAAACAGGATCAGATTGCAACAGTAAAGGCACTCGGCTTAAAGAAAATCAGAGACGAGAAGATTCACGAAGAAAACGACCAGATTAAAGGTATGGTTAAAAAAGTGTGTCACCTCGTAAGCGTTGAAAAGGTTTGATTAAGGAGGTGCACAGCGCATGAAATTACATGAACTCCAGCCCGGTGTTAACTCAACATCGGATAGAAAAAGAAAAGGCAGAGGCCACGGTTCCGGTAACGGTAAAACAGCCGGCAGAGGCCATAAAGGTCAGAACGCAAGATCAGGCGGCGGTGTAAGAATCGGTTTCGAAGGCGGTCAGATGCCTATCTACAGAAGACTTCCCAAACGCGGATTCAACAATGTATTCGCACTCAAATATGCTGAAATCAACGTTTCAGACCTCAATAAATTTGAAGACGGTGCAGTAGTAGATGCTGCGGCCTTAAAAGAAGCAGGTATTGTAAAGAAAACACTTGACGGTATCAAAGTTTTAGGAAACGGCAATGTTGAAAAGAAAGTAACTGTTAAAGCGGCTAAATTTACAGAATCTGCAAAAGAAAAAATTGTTGCAGCAGGCGGAAAGTATGAGGTGATGTAAGGTGTTTAAGACATTACGTAATGCTTGGTCAATTCCGGACCTTAGAAAAAAGATGCTTTACACCTTGCTCATGATATTTGTTTTCAGACTCGGTTCATTTATCCCTGTTCCCGGTCTTAATGCCGACGCACTCAAGGCATTGGCTGAAGGAGGCAACTCACTTTTCGGAATGCTCAACGCATTTTCGGGTAACTCTTTTAGTAACGCAACAATCTTTGCGATGGGTATTACACCCTACATCAACTCTTCAATTATACTTCAACTTCTCACAGTAGCAATTCCCGCACTTGAAAGAATTGCCAAAGAAGGCGAAGAAGGAAGAAAGACAATCGCAAAATGGACACGTATAGTAACCATCATACTTGCTTTCATTCAGGCAACAGGCCTCTACTTCGGTATTGAAGGCGCAGTTAAAAATCCCGGTGTTGCAAGTTATATCGTAACAGTTTTCACATTCACAGCAGGTACCGCATTTCTTATGTGGCTTGGCGAACAGATTACCAAAAAAGGTGTTGGTAACGGTATTTCAATCATCATCTTTGCAGGTATCGTAGCCAGTCTTCCCACAATGTTTGGCGGACTGTGGATGAATGTAAAAGGCGGAGCAATAGCATGGTGGGCATTTGCTATCGTTTGCGTACTCTTCCTTGTGATGATTGCTTTCGTAGTATTTATCACAGATGCAGAAAGACGTATCCCTGTTCAGTATGCTAAAAGAATGGTAGGAAGAAAGATGTATGGCGGTCAGAGCACACACATTCCGCTCAAAGTGGCAATGGCAGGTGTGATTCCGATTATCTTTGCTATGTCAATCCTTTCTTTCCCCTCAACAATAATGCAGTTCACAGGTACACCCACATCTGGCTTCTGGGGTAAATTCTGGAGTTTCTTCCAGCCTACAAGTTGGGTATACGTGGTAGTGTATTTCCTGCTTATCGTTTTCTTCACATATTTCTATACAGCAATTCAGTTCAACCCAATTGAAGTTGCAAATAATATGAAGAAAGACGGCGGTTTCGTACCTGGTATCAGACCGGGTAAACCCACAAGCGATTTCATAAGCAAGATTCTTTCCAAGATCACCCTCGCAGGTGCATTCTTCCTTGGTTTCATAGCAATTCTTCCTCTCGTAACAGGAATTATTGATCCCGCCCTTTCAGCAGTTCAACTCGGCGGTTCATCACTTCTCATTATGGTTGGTGTTGCACTTGAAACTGTAAAACAGATTGAATCACAGATGCTTATGCGTCATTATAAAGGTTTCCTTGATTGATAAAGCAGGGTGAACGCGTATGAATTTAATTATGCTTGGTGCTCCTGGTGCCGGTAAAGGCACACAGGCACAGATATTAAACGAAAGATACTCAATACCCACAATATCAACAGGCGCTATTATAAGAGGTGCTATAAAAAACGAAACACCCACGGGTAAAATGGCAAAGGCGTACATTGAAAAAGGCGAACTTGTCCCCGATGAAGTTGTTATCGGTATTATAAAGGAAAGACTGTCAGAGGCCGATTGCAAAAACGGTTTCATCTTAGACGGCTTTCCCCGCACCATTCCTCAGGCAGAGGCGCTCGAAGCCTTGGGCGTTGTAATAGACAAGGTAATAGATATAGAGGTCAGCGACGATCTGATTATTGAAAGACTTTCGGGTAGAAGAGAATGTTCAAAATGCGGTGCGACTTACCACATCGCAAATAATCCGTCAAAAAGCGGAGACCTTTGCGAAAAATGCGGTGAGAAACTCATCACAAGAGCAGACGATAACCCCGAAACAATCAAATCCCGCCTTGAAGTATATCACGACCAAACCGAACCCCTCGTAAACTTTTATAAGGGTAAAGGCAATCTGGTAAGTATTAAAGGCGATATGGGACTTAGCGAAATCACTGACGCGATTGTAAAAGTTTTAGAAGACTAAAACAGTTTGCGGAGGTAAGAATGATCAGTATAAAATCGGCTACAGAAATCTCAAAAATGCGTATGGCGGGTAAGATTTTAAGAGATGCACTCGACGAAATCAGTCGCCACATATCCCCCGGTATCACAACAAAAGAACTTAATAAAATCTTTGAAAGTTTTATTAAAGAGCGTGGTGCAAAGCCTTCGTTTTTAGGCTACGGCGGTTTCCCTGCAAGTATATGCGCATCGGTAAACGATACTTTGATTCACGGATTCCCCGACTCTGTTCCCTTGAAAGAGGGCGACATAGTAAGTATCGATGCAGGTACAATCTTTGACGGATACCATTCCGATGCTGCAAGAACCTTTGCAGTAGGGGAAATTTCCCCTGAGGCGAAACGTCTTATAGATGTTACAAAACAAAGTTTTTTTGAAGGTATTAAATATGCCAAAGACGGCGAAAGGCTTTTCTCAATCTCTGCCACAGTGCAGGAATATGTAGAAAAACACGGCTATAGCATAGTAAGAGGCTATTGCGGACACGGAATAGGCAAAAACCTTCACGAAGACCCCGAAGTTCCAAACTATGGAAACTTTGGGCACGGCATAAGACTTTCCAAAGGTATGACACTTGCAGTAGAACCAATGGTAAATATGGGAGAGGCACCGACAATAACTCTTTCTGACGGTTGGACCGTCAAAACAAAAGACGGCTCTCTTGCTTGTCATTATGAGAACACAATTCTCATAACAGACTCAGACCCCGAAATTTTAACGCTGTAATTTTTGAGAAGATATTGAAAGGGAGGTAGTATCCTTGGCAAAAGAAGATGTTTTTGAATTAGAAGGAACAGTGCTTGAGGCCCTGCCCAATGCAATGTTTATAGTAGAATTTGAAAATGGTCACAAAATCCAGGCCTATATTTCCGGAAAACTTAGAACAAACTTCATAAGAATACTTCCCGGAGACAAGGTAAAGGTGGAAATGTCCCCTTATGACCTTAGCAAAGGGCGTATCACATGGAGAGCGAAATAGTATAGGAGGTAATAATCATGAAGGTAAGACCATCAGTTAAACCTATGTGTGAAAAATGTAAAATTATTAAAAGAAAAGGTAACATTATGGTTATCTGTGAAAACCCTAAACACAAACAGAAACAGGGTTGATTTAAGCGTATAGCTTATAAGGTGCGGCTGTACAAAGGGGAACATTCCTTTTGTAATCCTTATGGTTATGATAATACAAAATATCAAACGTAAAAAACAGGAGGTGCAAAAAGCTAATGGCAAGAATAGCAGGTGTAGATTTACCTAACGAAAAAAGAATTGAATACGGCCTTACCTATGTATACGGTATCGGCGTATCAAGCGCAAGAAAAATTTTGGCAGAAGCAGGAATTGATCTCAATACAAGAGTTAAAGACCTTACAGAAGACGAAGAAAAGAAAATCAGAGAAATCATCGACAGAGATTACACCGTTGAAGGTGACCTCAGAAGACAGATTGCTCTCGATATCAAACGTCTCATTGAAATAGGTTGCTACAGAGGACTCCGTCACAGAAAAGGACTCCCCGTAAGAGGCCAGAGAACAAAGACAAATGCAAGAACCAGAAAAGGTCCCAAGAGAACCATCGCTGGTAAGAAAAAATAATCCGAGGAGGGATAGTTAAATGGCTGTTCAGGCAAAAAGAAGTCGTAAAAGACGCGAAAAAAAGAATGTTGAACGTGGTTGTGCTCACATTCGCTCCACATTTAACAATACAATAGTTACTATCACCGATACTCAGGGTAATGCATTATCTTGGGCTTCTTCCGGTGGTTTGGGCTTCAGAGGCTCAAGAAAAAGCACTCCCTTTGCATCACAGATGGCAGCAGAAACTGCTGCAAAAGCGGCAATGGAACACGGTCTTAAAACCGTTGAAGTGTATGTAAAAGGCCCTGGTTCTGGCAGAGAATCTGCAATCAGAGCACTCCAGACAGCAGGACTTGAAGTTAGTATGATTAAAGACGTAACACCGATTCCTCACAATGGCTGCAGACCGCCTAAGAGAAGAAGAGTGTGATTAAGGAGGTATAAGACATGGCACGTTATACAGAAGCAGTATGCCGTCTCTGCCGCCGCGAAGGTCAGAAACTCTTCTTAAAAGGCGAGAGATGCTACAGCGCAAAATGCGCAATTGATAAGAGAGCATATGCTCCCGGTCAGCACGGTCAGAGCAGAAAGAAACTCTCTGAATACGGATTACAGTTAAGAGAAAAACAGAAAGCAAAGAGATTTTATGGTGTTTTAGAAGGTCAGTTTGCTCACTATTACGAACTTGCTGAGAAAAAACAGGGCGTAACAGGTGAAAACCTTCTCCAGATTCTCGAAAGCCGTCTTGATAATGTTATTTACAGACTCGGTTTCGGTCTTTCAAGAGCAGAAGCAAGACAACTCGTTGTTCACGGTCATTTCCTCGTGAACGGTAAAAAAGTAGATATCCCCTCATATCTTGTAAAAGAAGGCGATATCATCACAATCAAAGAAACAAGCAGAAGTCTTCCCAAGATTAAGGCTGTTATCGAAGCAACTTCAGGCAAAAACATTCCTGAGTGGCTTGATCTTGACGCAAATACTCTTCAGGGTAAAGTTGTAACTCTTGCTAAGAGAAGCGACATCGACCTTGATATCGAAGAGCACCTTATTGTCGAACTCTATTCGAAATAATAGTCTCTCCGCGTAAAGTTAAGATAATAATAGTTTTGAAATGGAGGGTTATATTATGATCGAAATGGAAAAACCCCGCGTTGAGTGTGTGGAAAAGTCTGACGATGGCAAATATGCCAAATTCGAGGTAGAACCTCTTGAAAGAGGCTACGGTACCACTTTGGGTAACTCCATAAGAAGAGTGCTTTTATCATCTCTTCCCGGCGTTGCTCCCATAAGTGTTAAAATCGACGGAGTTCTGCACGAATTTTCAACCATTCCGGGTGTAAAAGAAGATGTAACCGAAATTATACTCAATGTCAAAAGGATAATTGCAAAACTTTACTGTGACGGTCCCAAAACAGTTTATATTGAGGCAAACGGCGAGGGCGAAGTTTTAGCAAAAGATATCAGATGCGACCACGAAGTAGAAATTATAAACGGTGATCTTCACATTGCTTCGCTCAGCGACAATGCTCATCTTTATATGGAAATTACCCTTTCCAAAGGAAGAGGTTATGTAACAAGCGAAAAAAATAAAGAGAATATGCAAAACGTTATCGGCGTTATCCCTGTAGATTCAATTTATTCACCTATCGATAAGGTAAATTATAATGTTACAAACACCCGTGTAGGACAGGTTACCGATTATGATAAGCTTACTCTTGAAATTTTTGCAGACGGAACAATCGCTCCTGAAGAAGCACTCAGTTTAAGCGCAAAAATTTTAAATGACCATATGAATCTCTTTATCGACCTTACAGAAGATATCAGAGATGCAGACATTATGGTTGAAAAAGAAGAAAATCAGAAAAACAAAGTTTTAGAACTCACTATCGAAGAACTTGACCTTTCTGTTCGTTCTTTCAACTGCCTCAAACGCGCAGGTATCAACACAGTTGAAGACCTCGTATCAAAATCTGAAGGCGAAATGATGAGAGTAAGAAATCTCGGAAGAAAGTCTTTAGAAGAGGTTGTAGGCAAACTTAATTCATTAGGTTTCCAGTTCTCAAAGGAATATGACGAATAAGCCGACGGCTTAAAAAGTCTAAATTTATTTCTGGTAAAAGGAGGTAAACACATTATGCCCGGTACAAGAAAATTAGGTCGCGCATCAGACCACAGAGATGCTACCTTAAAAAATCTGGTTACTGCGCTTTTAGAACACGGAAGAATTGAAACAACTCTTCCCAAAGCAAAAGAAATCAGATGTATGGCTGAAAAAATGATAACCTTGGGTAAAACCAATACATTACACACCAGAAGACAGGCACTTTCCTATATCACAAAGGAAGATGTTGTTACAAAGGTGTTTGCCGAAATCGCTCCTAAATATGAAGGCAGAGATGGCGGTTATACAAGAATTATAAAAGCAGGTCCCCGTCGCGGTGATGCTGCAGAAATGGCTATCATTGAATTAGTTTAATTTCAAAAAAATGCTCTTTGAGTTTTAACTCAGAGAGCATTTTTGTTGAAAAATCGTTGACATTATCTCACCACTTTGCTACAATGACAAAAGAAATCTAACACTGAAAGGTGAGATACTATGAGTTATAAAGAAATTGACCGCGGTGCATACAAAGTAAAGGTGGAAGCACCCGAAATTTATGTTGATAATGAAAAAAGGGGCAGAAGCGGTCATATGACACACGCTTTTGCTCATCTCAAAGACGGAAAATATATCGAGTTTAACTCCAACTGCTCTGCAACAAGATGCGGCGGACACTCGGCGTTTGGCTGGGTTGAGTACCGTATTGGCTCAAACGGCGGAAAAACCTATTCTGAAGTTTATGACCTTGAATATTCAAAAGAAGTTTTACTTGGCGGGGACCATGCAATTTCAGTTGAAAAAGCAGTAACTACAGACACAGGAAGAATTGTTGCGTTTTGTCTTCGCAATTCTTCAATGGGATGCTGTGAGCCTTGGTCAACTATGACCTATATTACATCTGATGACGAAGGCAAAACATGGTCAGAAGCAAAAGAACTTTCCAAAGAGGCGGGGAGAGTTTATGACGCTCTCTACCGCGACGGCGTTATTTATGCAATTCTCTTTTGTAATGATGATTTTTTAGGCACCAATCCTCTTAATGTTTACAGACTCTATAAAAGCACCGATAACGGCGAAACTTTTGAAGAGGTAAGCGTACTTCCGCTTTCGGGCATCAACCGTTCATATTGCACAATTTTCTTTGATGAAGATAATGCTCTCCACATTTATACATATAACTACGAGCAGGAATGTTATATGGACCACGCCATAAGTTATGATAACGGCGTAAACTGGACAATTCTTCCCCCGGCATACTTTGCAAAGGGCATCAGAAACCCTCAGTCAAACTATATTGACGGCGTATATTTTATTCACGGCAGAGGTGCTATGACAAGCCCCGGATTTGTACTTTACACATCAGCCAACGGATATGAGTGGGACGAGGGCGAATTTTTGAACGATAAAAAGACATGGTATGCACACTATTCAAATAATATCGTGCTTGAAGATGAAAAAGGTAAATTTGCTCTTATTCAGTATTCGGATATCTATGGAAAAGAAGATAAGAGTCCGAATGAATTTGCAGTGAATTGTAATCATATTAAATTCAGAATAGTCAGATAATATGTTAAAAGAGCATCGTAAGATGCTCTTTTTATTATTTGACAACAAGGAAGAATTTCTGTATAATTTTCTTATATGATTGGAGTAGATACTATGACAGAAAAACTTTATGATTTGGATAGTTATTTAACTGATTTCGATAGCACTGTTCTTTCCTGCGACAAAACTGATAACGGCTATCGCATAGTCCTTGACCGCACTGCATTTTTCCCCGAAGAAGGCGGTCAGTGTGCAGACAAGGGCGAAATAGACGGCATCTGCGTTACAGATGTACAAATAGAGAACGGCATAATTTATCACTTTACAGTTGAGCCTTTTGAAGTTGGCAAAAAGGTACACGGCAAAATTGACTTTGATGTTCGTTTCCGCAATATGCAAAACCATACAGGAGAGCATATCGTCTGCGGAATTGCGCACTCTCTTTTCGGCTATGAAAATGTTGGTTTTCACCTTGGCGAAACAGAAGTTACAATGGACCTTGACGGTGAACTGACAGATGCCGACATTAAAAAAATCGAAGTTTTGGCAAATGAGGCGGTATGGAAAAATGCCGAGGTTACTGCCTTTTATCCGTCAGAAGAAGAACTGGTAAACCTTTCTTACCGTTCAAAATCTGAAATAAAAGACGCGGTAAGAATTGTTACAATAGACGGCATCGACAACTGCGCGTGTTGTGCACCCCATGTCAAAAACACGGGCGAGGTCGGGATTATAAAAATTGCTGACTTCATGCGCCACAGGGGCGGAATGAGGCTTACTCTCCTTTGCGGGAAAGATGCGTACACAGACTATGAAAAAAGATGCATCGCATCAAAAGAGATTTCAAATCTTTTATCTGTTCCTCAAGGCGAAATTGCAGACGGAGTGAAAAAACTACACGCAGATTTAAATGGTCTGAGAAAAGAACTTTCTGATAAAACGAAAGAAAATATTCTTTTAAATGTTGAAAAGTTTGAAATTTCAGACAGTCCCCTTTGTCTTTTTTTGGAAGATGCAGACTCCGACACAATGCGTCTTGCATCAAATAGGTTAAAAGAAAAGACCTCGTCTGTCAGCGTTGTTTGTTCTGGGAATGATGAAAACGGCTATTCATATGTAATGGCAGTGGCAGAGGGGGATATTTCTGATTTTCTGAAAGATGCCAATACCTCTCTTTCAGGCAGAGGCGGAGGAAAGGGCACAATGGCATCGGGACGATTTTCCGCAAAAAGAGAAAAAATAGAAAACTACTTTGAAAATCTGTAATGCAGGGCGTTTTCTCTTGACACAAACGGCAAAAAGTGGTATATTAAATTAAGATAAATATTATATAAAGTTATCTTGGAGGTTATCAATATGAAACATATTAAAACAATCAAAACCCGTAACCTTTGCAAATCTGCAAAAAACGGCGGTTGCGGTGAATGTCAGACATCTTGCCAGTCCGCTTGTAAAACAAGTTGCGGTATTGCTAATCAGCAGTGCGAGAACAAAACTAACAAATAATTTTTGTTTTAACTGATTGGGCCGTCGCGCTTTCTTGTGCGACAGCCTTTTTCATTTAGGGGTGATACAAATGATACATCAATATAAACTCGCAGGTTTTAATATTGTGCTTGATGTTTGCTCGGGCGCAGTGCATTTTGTAGACGAAATCGCATATGACATTATAGAAATGTATGAAACAAAAGAAAAGAACGAAATCTTTTCCTTGGTTTCTGAAAAGCACAGCATCTCAAAAGAAGAATTTGACGAGTGCTATGCTCAGATTACAGACCTTAAAGACGACGGCTCACTCTTTACCCCCGACACATTTGAGGATATGGCTGGGGATTTAAAGGCAAAAACTTCAGGGGTGCTGAAAGCACTCTGTCTTCATGTTGCACATATCTGCAATCTCAAGTGTTCCTACTGCTTTGCAGGGGGCGGAAGTTTTGGTAAAGAAAGAGACCGTGCAAAAGACATAATGAGTTTTGAAACGGGCAAACGCGCCCTTGATTTCCTCGTTGAAAACTCATGCACAAGAAAAAATTTAGAGGTTGACTTTTTCGGCGGAGAGCCTTTAATGAACTGGCAGACCGTTAAAGACCTTGTTAAATATGCCCGTTCAATAGAAAAGGAAAAGGGCAAAAATTTTCGCTTTACTCTTACCACAAACGGTATGCTTATAGACGATGATGTAATTGAATTTTCAAATAAAGAAATGAGTAATGTGGTACTTAGCCTTGACGGCAGAAAAGAAGTTCACGACCGCTATAGGATTGACTATGCGGGAAAGGGAAGTTATGACAAAATCGTACCCCTTTTTCAGAAATTTGTTCAAAAAAGAGGCGGAAAAAACTACTATATGAGGGGTACTTTTACCCACGCAAACCCCGACTTTTTAAAAGACATTGAAACAATGCTCTCTCTCGGCTTTACCGAACTCAGTATGGAGCCTGTAGTATGTGAAAAAGGCGCTGAGGGAGAACTTACCCAGGAAGATAAACCCATAATTTTTGAGCAGTACGAAAAACTTGCCGAGTTAATGCTTAAAAAGAAAAGAGAGGGCAATCCCTTTACTTTCTATCACTATATGATAGACCTTTCAGGAGGCCCCTGTATATACAAAAGAATTTCCGGTTGCGGTTCAGGCACCGAATATAAGGCAGTTACCCCCTGGGGCGACCTTTACCCGTGCCATCAGTTTGTAGGCGACGAAAAATATAAACTCGGCGACATCTGGAATGGTGTTTCCAATAAAGAGGCGCAAGACGAATTTAAATCTTGTAATGTATATGAAAGACAGGAATGCAAAACTTGCTGGGCGAGGCTTTACTGTTCGGGCGGTTGCAGTGCAAATGCGTATCACGCAACAGGCTCTGTAAAGGGCATATACGAATACGGTTGCGACCTTTTCAAAAAAAGAATGGAATGCGCTATAATGTTGGCGGGTGCAAGTGAACTTGATGAGGAAGAATAATGAACACTCCCATTTGTGATTTTTTAAAAAAGTATAAAAGAAAAAACGCTCTGCGTCTTCATATGCCTGGGCATAAAGGTAAAGGCTTTTTGGGAGCAGAAGAGTTTGACATAACCGAAATAAAAGGTGCCGACTCTCTCTATGATGCAGACGGCATTATAAAACAAAGTGAAGATAACGCAAGTTCTCTTTTTGGCTGTCCGACATTCTACTCTTGCGAGGGCTCGTCGCTTTGCATAAGGGCGATGATTATGCTTGTCTGTCTATGGGCAAAAAGAACAGGCAGAGAGCCTCTTTTCTGGGCGGTAAGAAATGCACATAAAACATTTGTAACTGCTGTGGCTATGACAGATGCGAGGGTAGAGTGGTTATATTCAGAAAATGCATCTTCGCATCTTTCCTGCGAAATAAGTGCAGAGCATCTTGACGACAGACTTTCAAAAGCAAAGGAAAAACCCGTTGCAGTCTACATAACCTCGCCTGATTATCTCGGCAACATTCAGGACATAAAGGCAATATCTGAGGTGTGCAAACGCCACTCGGTACTTCTTTTGTGCGACAACGCACACGGGGCGTATCTTAAATTTTTAAAAGACAGTATTCACCCGCAAGACCTCGGTGCTGATTTGGTTTGCGACTCCGCTCATAAGACACTTCCTGTACTCACGGGCGGAGCATATCTTCATATTTCAGCCTCTCTCCCCGACTTTTTTAAGGAAAACGCAAAGAA
>JAZQDA010000025.1:0-11937 GCA_045546535.1 Clostridia bacterium
ATTTTCCATTCTGCCTGTTCCATTATCTTCTTCTGCAGAGTTTCGGGGGTGTCATCTTCTGATACCTCAACTGCTTTTTGCATTATGATTTCACCGCCGTCGGTAATTTCATTTACAAAATGAGTTGTAGCACCTGAAACCTTTACGCCCTTTTCAAGCGCCGCCTTGTGAACACGGAGTCCGTAAAATCCGTCTCCGCAAAAGGACGGGATAAGCGAGGGGTGAACGTTTATTATTTTTCTGTCATAAAGTCTTACAAAGTTTTCAGAAAGGATTGAGAGAAAACCTGCAAGAACTATTATGTCAATGTTATTATCATTCAAGGCAGAAATGAGATTTTTTTCAAAATCTTCACTCTTTTTTATGTAAAGAACATCAATACCAGCATTTTCTGCACGTTTAAGTGCATAAGCACCGTCGCGGTCTGAAATTACAAGTTTTATCTTGCCTGATTTTATAATGCCTGACTTTTCGGCATCAATGAGTGCCTGAAGATTGGTGCCACCGCCTGAAACTAAAACGGCTATGTTTTTTAGCATAACTGCACCCCGCCGTCGCCTTTTACTATTTCGCCGATTATGTACGCGTCTTTAACTGCGCCGAGCACTTTTTGAACATCATCTTTTGAAACAACAACGCTCATACCTACGCCCATATTGTAGGTGTTGAACATATCTCTTTCGGGGATATTGCCAAGGGACTGAAGCATATTAAATACAGGAAGAATTTTAACTGCATTCTTTTCAATTTTTGCACTGTAGTTTTGGGGAATACTTCTCGGAATGTTTTCGTAGAAACCTCCGCCTGTTATATGGGAAACCGCTTTGATTTTTGCAACGCTGTCTATCGCTGCGATATCTTTTACATAAATTTTGGTGGGTGTTAAAAGTTCTTCGCCGATTGTTTTGCCGAGTTCATCACTGTAAACTGTGAGGTCTCTGTTTTCAACATCGAACACTTTTCTTACAAGTGAATATCCGTTTGAGTGAATGCCTGATGAGGGAAGTGCGATTATGATATCGCCCTCTTCGATGGTGGTGTTATCATAGATTTTTGATTTATCAACCATACCTACAGCAAAACCTGCAAGGTCATATTCATCTATCGGATAAAAACCGGGCATTTCTGCAGTTTCACCGCCGATGAGTGCCGCACCTGACTGAACACAGCCTTCTGCAACGCCTGATACGATTGCTGCAATTTTTTGGGGAACGTTTTTGCCACAAGAAATATAGTCAAGGAAAAAGAGAGGTTTTGCACCGCAGCAGATTACATCGTTAACGCACATCGCTACGCAGTCGATACCTACTGTATCGTGCTTATCGAGGAGAAATGCGATTTTGAGTTTTGTACCTACGCCGTCAGTTCCGCTGACAAGCACAGGCTCTGACACGCCCTGCATATTTGGCATAAATAAACCGCCGAAACCGCCTATATCGGAAACTACTCCGCTTGTCTGGGTACGTGCGATATGTTTTTTCATAAGTTTTACTGCATCATAACCTGCGGTGATATCAACACCTGCAGATTTATAACTTTCGCTGAAACTTTTGTCCATGGTTTTATCCTCCGTATAATTTAATCAAAACTGTGCTTTTATTTCGTTATCTTTTCTTATAACATCTTCGGTCATTTTTGCTCTCATTGAAACGAGTTTCTGACTGATATATTCATCAGAAAGTGCTAAAATTTGAGCCGCCAAAATTGCTGCGTTTGCACTGCCGTCTATAGCAACTGTTGCAACAGGTATGCCTGAGGGCATCTGAACTGTAGCAAGGAGAGCGTCCATACCGTCGAGAACTGATGCTTTTACGGGAATGCCGATAACAGGAAGAGTAGTATTTGCAGCAAGTACACCTGCAAGGTGTGCAGCCTTTCCTGCAGCGGCGATAATTACACCGAAACCGTTTTCTTTGGCATTAGATGAAAATTCAATCGCCTGATTGGGTGTGCGGTGTGCGCTTATTACCCTTACTTCAACAGGGATTTCAAATTCTTTGAGTTTATCAATGGCAGGTGTGAGTTTTGGGAGATCACTGTCTGATCCCATTACTATTGCAACTTTTTTCATAGCGGTATCCTTTCTGAAATGCAAATATTTATAGATGTTAACATTATATCACAAAGAGATTTTCATTTCAATAGTAAATATCAATAAGTAATAACACGTATTGGGCGCAAACTCTTGACAAAATATGCGGTTTGGTTGTATTATATATTGTATATTATTATAGTTTCGAAAGGAATGAAACAAATGCTCAACACGGAAAAGACAATGGAAAAAATTATCGCCCTTTGTAAAGGCAGAGGTATCGTATATTCAGGGTCTGAAATATACGGCGGTCTTGCAAACACATGGGACTACGGCCCTTTGGGTGTAGAGTTTAAAAATAATGTTAAAAAAGCATGGTGGAAAAAGTTTATTCAGGAATCCCCTTATAACGTAGGTCTTGATGCTGCAATTTTGATGAACCCCAAAACATGGGTTGCATCAGGTCATGTTGGCGGATTCAGTGATCCTTTGATGGACTGTAAAGAATGTAAAAGCCGCCATCGCGCTGATAAACTCATAGAAGACTGGCATTTTGAAAAAGGCGAAAGCATTGTTGTTGACGGCTGGTCAAACGAAAAAATGCTTGAGTATATAAACGAAAACAACATCTGTTGCCCTAAATGCGGTAAACACAATTTTACTGATATCAGAAAGTTCAACCTTATGTTCAAAACATTCCAGGGTGTTACAGAAGATTCTACCTCTGAACTTTTCTTAAGACCTGAAACTGCACAGGGTATTTTCGTAAACTTCAAAAATGTTCAGAGAACATCAAGAAAGAAAATTCCTTTCGGTATTGGTCAGATTGGTAAATCTTTCAGAAACGAAATCACTCCCGGTAACTTTACTTTCAGAACAAGAGAGTTTGAACAGATGGAACTCGAATTCTTCTGTGAACCGGGTAGCGACCTTGAATGGTTCAAATACTGGAAAGACTACTGCAAAAACTGGCTTCTCTCTTTAGGCATAGCCGAAGAAAATATCAAAATGAGAGACCACTCTCCTGAAGAACTTTCTCACTACTCCAACGCTACAACAGATATTGAATTTATGTTCCCGTTTGGTTGGGGCGAACTTTGGGGTATTGCAGACCGTACTGATTTTGACTTAAAACAGCACAGTGAGCACTCAGGCGAAAAAATGGAATATATCGACCCCGTTACAAACGAAAGATATGTACCCTACTGTATTGAACCCTCGCTTGGTGCAGACCGTGTTGCTCTTGCTTTCCTCGTTGAAGCATATGACGAAGAACAGGTTGGAGAAGGCGATACAAGAGTTGTTATGAGATTCCACCCCGCTCTTGCACCCGTTAAAGCGGCAGTTCTTCCTCTTTCCAAAAAACTCTCTGACAAGGCATATGAACTTTATGAAAAAATGAGCAAAAAGTTCAACTGCGAATTTGACGATGCAGGAAGTATCGGTAAACGCTATCGCCGTCAGGACGAAATCGGAACTCCCTGGTGCGTAACTTACGACTTTGAAACTGAAGAAACAGGCAAAGTTACTGTAAGAAACCGTGATACTATGGAACAGATTACTCTCGGACTTGACGAGGTAATTGGCTATATTGAATCACAACTTGAATTTTAAGTAAAAAAATCCTGAAAAGCATCGCTTTTCAGGATTTTTTTATTTTATTATATTTATAACATCAATAGGATTCTGCATTTTCTGCTCGGCAAGTTCGTTCGCCTGTTCGGTTGCTCTTGCTATATGGTCGAGTGTACCGTTGCAACGCTCATATTCCATAGCCATAAATGCCATAACGGCGTGTTCGCCTTTTTCGTCAAGGGCATTGAACATATTTATCATATTTATTACATCGTCTGTCATAACAATGTGTGTGTCATAATTTACAAGTTCAATATGCAAAAGATTGCACATCTTAAGTACGGTTTCGTACGCAGTTCCTGCAATACCGTTTTTGATTGCACTTACAACAGTTGTCTGCGGTATACCGCTTACAATAGAAAACTGCCTTACGCTTTTATATTGCTTTTTGATTTCTTCCTTTATTTTTTCACAAAGGTCATTCACGACAATCACCTCTTTTGTTAATTTTAACATTTTGAAATATAATTGTCAAATCTTAAAAATTACTCTTGAAATTGCAACCGCTTTGTGTTATAATGACTAAGTCGCAAAAATTAATATATTTCGAGGTGTGGCGCAGTTGGTAGCGCACTAGTTTTGGGAACTAGATGCCGCAGGTTCGAGTCCTGTCACCTCGATACAAGCCAAATTTAGCCGTCAGGCTGGATTTGGCTTCTTTTTTTAGACAGGACTCGAACCTGAGAAGGTCCGAAGCGTAAAAAAGAGAGCCCGGTGGGCTTTCTTTAGCGAGGAGCGCGTAGTCGGGTACCGAAGCCGTAGGCTTGGGTCGACAAGCGAATAGTATGCGAAGCAGACGACGAGTCCTGTCACCTCGATACAAGCCAAATTTAGCCGTCAGGTTGGATTTGGCTTCTTTTTTTAGACAGGACTCGAACCTGATCGGACATGCTAATATAGGCAACAACTAATTTGTAACGATGAAACCGTTTGAAAAGTATGATACTAAACTTGAATTCAGTTTTTAAAAGTTAAAATAAGATAAAATATAAAAGCCACTCATCAGAGTGGCTTTTTTATTAGCGTATTCCGTATTTTTCAATAATATAGTCCATATCTTTGTCGCCTCTGCCAGAAAGGTTAATAAGAACAGAGCCGTGTTCCATTTTCTTTGCAAGTTTCATACCGAATGCAACTGCGTGAGAACTCTCTATTGCAGGAATTATACCCTCTAAACGTGCAAGAGCATAGAATGCATCTATTGTTTCTTCATCATTTATAACATCATATTTAACTCTGCCGATGTCTTTTAAAAACGCATGTTCAGGGCCTGATGAGGGATAGTCAAGTCCACTTGCAACGGAATATACGGGGGCGGGCTGACCGTTTTCGTCTTTAAGCATAATGCTGTTAAAGCCGTGCATAACGCCTTCTGTTCCGAATTTAAGACTTGCTGCGTGATCGCCCAGAGTTTCTCCTCTGCCAAGAGGTTCAATTCCGTATATATCTACGTGGTCATTTAAAAATCCTGAGAAAAGACCCGCAGCATTACTTCCGCCGCCCACACAGGCAACTATGGCATCAGGAAGATGACCTGTCATATCTATAAACTGCTCTCTTGCCTCAATTCCTATAACGCTCTGGAAATCGCGTACCATCATTGGAAAAGGATGGGGGCCAAGTGTTGAGCCTATGCAATAAATGCTTTCTTTATACTCTTTGCTGTATGCATCAAATGCGGCATCTACCGCTTCTTTAAGTGTCTGAAGACCGTGTGTAACTTCGATTACATTAGCACCTAAGATTTTCATTCTTGCAACATTTGGAGCCTGTTTTTTAATATCAACAGCGCCCATATATATATCGCATTCAAGACCGAAATATGCAGCAGCGGTTGCAAGTGCAACGCCGTGCTGTCCTGCACCTGTTTCGGCGATTACTTTTTTCTTGCCCATATATTTTGCAAGGAGTGCTTCGCCCATACAGTGATTGAGTTTATGTGCACCTGAATGGTTAAGATCTTCCCTTTTTGCATAAAGTTGAACTTTTCCGCCCAAAGCATCTGAGAGTCTTTCAAGATGAGTTACGGGGGTGGGTCTGCCTTGAAATTCTTTTCTTATTCTGCGAAGTTCTGCGATAAACTTTCTTGACTGGCAGATTGAGTAGTACGCCTGGGTGATTTCTGCCATAGCGTCTTTGAGTTTTTCGTCAATGTAAATTCCGCCGTATCTGCCGAAATATCCGTCTTTGTCGGGATAGTTATTAAAATAAGTTTCAAAATCAATATTATTCATTATCATTTTTTATTCCTCCAAAATTTATTTTATATGGCGCAGGAGTTATCCGCCATCGTTTTGAAAAAATTGTCATTTTATTTTCCTCCCGCAAGTCAAGAAACAAAAAACGCCCTTGACAGCATAATCCAATGTCTGTCAAGGACGAATAAAAACTTATCCGCGGTGCCACCTTGAATTCACAGCCTTGGCTGTGCTCTTTGAAAGGTACTAACATACCTCTGACCTTTAACGCCGGTCTTACGTCAGTGCATTTGACACTGCCCTCGACAGTCCATATTACTCAGGAGGCCTTGTGGAACTCACACCGTAATCCACTCGCTCATAAAGACCTTATCTGCCTTTTTTCTGTCTCAACGGTTTAAATACTTTTTCACATTATATACTAGGACGCCCCGTTTTGTCAAGTCTTTTGTTTTACGGAAGTTTGATTTTACCACTATAGCCTCCGCCAAGGATTGAACCTATGTCGCTTCCTGCATTGCCTATCATATCTGATGCACTTGGCATACACATTGGAATAGCCATTCTGAGAATGAGATACAAAGCAAGTGCCATAACAAGATTTACTACAAACATTACATAGGGAACTTTATCTTTGTCAATCTGCGCACCGCCACTGACTGAGCCTAAAAGAATGAAATATCCAAGTGTCATACCGATTGATGCAATAGCAATCGGAAGAGTTACTGCTGTTAAAGCACTGGAAATAAAGCCAATAGTTCCGGATGCGAAATTACCAAGACCTATATCTGCTTTGATAGGTGTTACAAAACTTACAAGAATTGCAAGTAATATAAAAGGAATACAAGTAAGTGAGTTTACAGAAGATGCACAAAGCATATATTTGTAATTTGTATTGCCCTTAAAGAGTTTGATTATAAGCATAAGCACTGCAGCAAGGATGCAAGAAAAACCAAAAGATGAAACAAGGCTTACCAAAAAGATTTTAAAAAGCGGAAATACAGATTTGCTGATAGCAGAATTAAACTTTCCTGCAAGTATAATCATAAGAAGAGCCACTAAAACTGCCTGAGCGCCTATATAAAAAAGTGCTGATTTGAAATCGCATTTATTGATTAAACTTTTTCCTACAGAAACAGGTTTTTTAACGAACTCTTTGAACATTGCCCAGAAACCTGTTAACTGTGATTTGATTTCGTCTGCGCTGATTGATGATGTCTGTGCAGCCTGTACGGGTGCTGCAGCAGGTGCCTGGGGAACTTCTGCCTGAGGCTGAGTGTTTTGTGTACAAGCACAAACTTCTCCCTCTTCTAATTGTTTACCGCAAAATTTACAAAATTTAGCCATTGTTATTCCTCCCTAAACTTAAAAATAGATTGATGTGTAAAAACTTGACACAAGCCAGTTGCCGTCTTCATAAACAAGGTTAACTGTAGCACTTGAATCTTCGGGGTCTTCTGTGGTGTATTCTTCTATTGTTTCATCATACCAATCTTCTTCTAAAAGAGTATAGTTATATTCGTAATTTACTCTTACAGTATAATGTGAACTTACACCGTATTCGTCTCCGGAACTCGATTCAAAAGTTTCCATTGTTACACTTTTTACTCCAACACCGTCTTCATTGATGCCTCTTTCGGTAAGACTTTCAAATCTTTCTTTTAAATCTTCAATATCGGCACTGGTAGAGAAATATTTTTCAAGGGTTTCAAAAGGTTTCTTATCGATAGCAGAAGTTATAAAATCTGAAACAAAACTTTCTGCAACTGTGTATATACCCGTTTTTGCTTCATCTGTAAGTTCGAGTCTGTATACAGTTAAAACATTACCGCTGTATACTTCTTCATCATATATCTTTTCCTTAGCATACGGCGATTCGACTTTTATCTTATGCTGACCCTCAAAAAGTGAAGGGATAACATATGATTTTATTCCCGCCTGACTTTCTTCGTCTTCACGAATATATGTTTCTTCCACTTTGATATCATCAACATAAACAGTTGCCCCGTCGGGAGCAGTAATTGTATACTCTTTTGCAACAAGACCGTCTTCTGCTATTTTGTAATCATCAAAGAAAAGCCATTTTTTGCCGGGCTGTTTCATAAGGGTTACGTCCATATAAGATGTTGAGGTACCGCCTTTTTTGGTATATGTAACACCGTAAATCTTCATAAGTCCGCTTTCATTGCCAACTTCTTCTATTGTATAATTAAGAATATCAGAATCTTCTTTGGTTTTCTGATTCTGCATTACTTTTTCGTAAATTTCTTTTGTTGTAAATTCGCTCTCTTCAATGTCCATATATTCATATGCCTTGGCATAGTCGCCTGAAGATACAGCATCTACATAACTATTTACAATTCTTGCGGGGTCTGCCAGTGTTTTACCTACATAGTAAAGACATACAAGACAAACTGCCAATGCAAGAGAAGCAATAAGAATTATTTTATTCTTTTTGCTCATAGGTTTTTTCTCTCTTATCACCTGAGGTTCAGGATTTAAAACAGGTGTTTCATCTTCATTTTCATCAAGCACTGGTGCAACAAATTCATTTTTAGGAACTTCTTTTTCAGGTGTTTCAATAACTATTCCTTCGGATGCAACGGGTGTGCCACATTCTTCACAAAATTTTGCTCCGTCTTCAATTTTAGCCCCGCATTTTTCACAGAACATAAATTTACCCCCCTGTAATCGTTTGTTTTGTGCAATTTTATGACAAAAAGCACAATATCTTGTGGGAATTATATCACATTTGTTATATTTTGTCAATTAAATGTGATTGAATTATCTTAAGGTTCAAGTCCTTCCCACAAAAAAAGAGAGCATTTCTGCTCCCTTTTATGCGGATAACAGGACTTGAACCTGCATGAAATTGCTTTCACATGGACCTGATGATAGCGTCCAATCGGTGAAAAACTAAAACCCGCATAGGATCAGGGGTTTGGGCTGATACAAGGCATAAAAACTCCTGATTTTTTTATGCAAATTTCATTCTGCGGAATTGGTAGAATGAAGTCAAGAACGAAATGAATAAAGCAAATTAGTCGTATCGAAATGATGCGGCTTTTTTAATTACAGAAACGGAGGAATTAAAATGCCAAAATTAAAAGATAATTTTACAAACATACTAAACAAACTTAACACAGATAAAAACATATCTGAAGCAGAATTTCGCATACTGTGTTATCTGCTTATGAGAGCCGGGAAGCAAGATGTCTGCTATCCATCACTTAATACAATATCCAAAGATACCGATATTAGTTTAAGCACAGTTAAAAGAGCAATACCGTCGCTTGTAAAAAAGGGTTATATTAAAAAGATAAATCGCAAAAAGGCTAACGGCTCTGCAACATCAAATCTCTATCAGTTCACGGATAAGGTCTACGGAACAGGCTAAAAATATGGTGGCTCAAAATTGACTGAGGTGGTGTCAGGATGGACTGCAAATAATACTTAGATAATAATACATAAAAGTTATTGGATAAAATAATATAAGCAACGAAATAGTATGTGATTTAATTGGTTGACTCCTCTCAATGAGAAATGCAAATCAATTATTTTTTATTCCAATAACATTAACGCATACCTTCTTGCATCATCCCATATTAAAATTTGTTATGCAGTAACCAAAGATATGAGATTTTTATTTAAGTGAAATTGGTCAGCAGATTAGCGGAATGGAATGGATTATTTTTTGCAGAATGGAATTGCACTGCCTGGATAAGTTATATCTTTCACATACGGCATATCTGCCGACCGATATTGGATAATAAACAATTATGGCCAATATGAACGCCTGTGACAGGGCGGTTTGTGAAGAAAAAGTTTGAGGTAAGGTATTTACCCCATCTAAGAAAGTTCTCCCTCTGTCAACGCCAATAACAGAGCGTTATCAGCACCTTAAAATCAATTTGAGATATTGGAGATAAGAATGACTGACATCAAAAAACAACGCCCAAGCACTAAAATGACCGAAAAACGAATGTAATAAAATGAAGCAGGAAAAGGCATTGGTGTCGGACCCCGCCACCAATGCGGTTAAACCCCGACCGGCAGTGCCGTTCGGGAGTGGTGATGTTTCAGGGGGTCTGGTGCTGATTTGGTGTCGAGTTGCCCTCAAGTGCCGATGAAATGGGAATAAAAGTGGTGTATTTTGCGGTATCAAAGATTTTTCTAAAAATAATCATCAAATTTCCATATATTATTGACAAACTATCACTTTGGTGATATAATGTTAAATGTAAAGTTAGGAGTGATAGAATGAAAAAAATAATATGGCATGGCTCTCCGGAAATAATTGAAAAGCCTGTATTCGGATTAGGCAAAGAAAATAATGACTATGGCTTGGGATTCTATTGCACAGAAACTTTGGAACTTGCAAAAGAGTGGGCTTGTCAAAAACCTGCCAAAGATGGATATGCTAACTGCTATGAACTTAATATAGATGGACTTACTACACTTGATTTATCAGGTGATGAATATACAATACTAAACTGGCTTGCGGTTCTTGCCAATAACAGAAACTTCAGAGTATCAACTGCGGTGTCAAAGCAAGGCAGAAATTATTTGTTAAATAACTTCCTGCCTGACATATCAAACTATGATATAATCACAGGCTACCGTGCAGATGACTCATACTTCTCGTTCGCAAGAGCGTTTGTAAACAACCAGATATCCATTGAGCAATTATCCGAGGCAATGAAGCTTGGAAAACTCGGCGAGCAGATTGTATTAAAAAGTGAAAAAGCATTCGATGCAATCAAATTCCAAAAGTATGAAATTGCAGACAGTGCAGAATATTATATCAAGAGAAAAAAACGAAACGAAGAAGCCAATAAGCAGTTCAGACTTCAGCAAGAGGTTGATGATATCAACGGATTATTTATGCGTGATATAATCAGGGAAAGGATTGATAATAATGATTCACGCTTACGATGAAATGTATGTAGACAGTGCAATGAATAACTTAGGCGATGCCTTTGATTATGTCGCAAGTGATTTGAATATGGATAAGGACGAATTCTTAAAATTATTTATATCTACAGGAATTGCTGAAGAATTCGGTAACGGAAACCCTAAATATATTATGGGAATGTCCGGACCCGAGCTTGTTGAAGAAGTGCTAAATGAAGCTGGAATAGAAAGACTTGTTCCGCCGAGCAGTGAGAATATAAATAAGCATAGAGATTATTGGTGCGGATGGATACTTGCATTCTATCAGTGGTATTCAAAAAGACCGTTTAGCAACATCGCAAGACACATTAAAATGAGTGACATTGAAGTTATGTTCGACCTCTACCACGAAGCACCTGAAGAAAAATTCACAGACACAGTAGAGAAAATGATTAAAGAAAAAAACGAGCCTACAAGACTTCAGGTAATCAGAAAAAGCTGTGGAATAACCCAAAATGAACTTGCACAGCAGTCAGGTGTATCCCTTCGCTCTATCCAAATGTATGAGCAAAGAAATAAGGATATAAATAAAGCACAAATGGAAACCGTCAATAACCTTGCAAAAGTCCTGGGCTGCAAAATGGAAGATTTGATGGAGTATTAAATAATATTTTTTAATAATGATTTGAAATAGAATTGATATAGGAGGAAATACTCAGTGAATACTACTTCTGTAAATATTATTGAATGGTTAAATAGTGGTGAATATCTCACAGAAATTGACGAAATGCGTACTACGATTATGCGAGAATCTAAAGCATCAAATAGCGAATCTGAAACAGCATCTATATTTGAGAATGAGCTTTACTATTTAATACGAAATAAAGCTGGTATTAAACTAACTTATTCGAAAGAAAAGTCTGTCAACAACATATTGCACAGATTTGGAGCTCTCAAAAGAAGAAAATCAGGCACAGGAAGATTGGATGCTGTTGTAAACAATCTAGTAATTGAGTATAAGCATAATACAAAGTTACAGACAGAAGAAGAATTCAAGCTTGCAGCACAGCAAGTTGTAGACTATTTATTTGCACTGTATAATAACGAGCAAAACAAGTATAGTGCAATATTAACAGACGGAATAAGGATAAGTTATTTCGTTTTTGTTGGTGAAGAAAT
>JAZQDA010000026.1:0-5882 GCA_045546535.1 Clostridia bacterium
AGTTGTCAAAATAACCCTGAACAAGTACTACAGGTGTACCTTTGTCACCCGAACCGCTTGTAAGGTCGCAGAGAGAACCAATAAGGTCTGTAAGTTGACGGGGTGTTGTACCCTGAGATGCCATATTACCTACGAGATTATCATCTTTCTTTCTGATGCTTTCAGAAATTGCTTTTTTGAGTTCTTCGCCTGACAAATCTTTATAGTCATTATCAGCAAGATATTTAAGTTTAAGTTCATTAGGTGTTCCGACAAGGCCGTCTGTATATGCAGGTGATACAACGGGGTCTGCAAGTTCCCAAATCTGACCTTTGGGATCTTTGAAAGCACCATCTCCGTATACCATAACTTCAACGTGTTTACCTGTAGCGTCTAAAATTTTCTTTTGAATATCATACACAAGGTCAAAGCACTCTTTGGGGAAAAGTTTAACTTTATCTTCTGTAGATTTATTTGAGCCTAAAAGACCGTATTTTTCGTTATATCCGCTTCCGTTAACTGATGAAGTCAGAATTTCTGAAAGTCCATATACTTTTTTTGCACCTGCGTCAAGAAGAATACGTTTTGTACGTGCTCTTGTGTGAATATCACAGTTGATTACACAGTCTGTATAATCAAGAATTGCTTTAGGCTGATTAGCAAATATAATTTCAACATCTGCACCGCATTCTTTGATGAGGTTTGCATAGTAATCAACATAATCAACACCTGTGAACTCATGTTTTGCATAGCCAAAAAGTTCACGGTATTTTTCAAGTGAAAGTACATCTGAATAAGGATTTACACCAGCCTGGTCAACATCATAGATGCTTATAAGCTGGTTTCCTACCTCGTCAGATGGGTAACTTAACATAAGAACAACTTTTTTAACGCCTTTTGCTATACCGCGAAGACAGATTGCAAATCTGTTTCTTGAAAGAATCGGGAATATAACGCCAACGGTTTCTTCGCCGAATTTCGCTTTTACATCAGTTGCGATGTCATCAACTGATGCATAATTACCCTGAGAACGTGCAACTATTGATTCTGTGATTGAAATTACATCTTTATCACGAAGTTCAAAGCCTTCATATTCTGCCGCTTCTAAAACACTGTCAGCAACGATTTGTGCAAGGTTATCTCCTTCTCGGATAATAGGACAGCGGATACCTCTCGAAACAGTACCTACTCTTCTTTCATAATTAGTCAAATTAATCCCTTCTTACTATATAAGATTTTACTTGTGTAAAACAACAAAAATATTTTATCACTATTTTTTTTATTATTCAATAGAAAATTTATATGTATTCAAAATTTTATGAAATTTAACAAATAAAAAGCGGTGTAGAAAAATATCTTTCGGCAGTATCGGGCAAAATTGTAACAACTGTTTTACCTTTGCCGAGTTTTTTTGCAAGTTTCATTGCTGCAGCAACATTAGTTCCGCTGCTTATACCGCAAAGTATTCCCTCTTTTGATGCGAGTAGTCTCGATGTTGTTATTGCTTCGTCATCATTTATAACGCAGATATCGTCATAAATATCGCAGTTGAGATTTTTCGGGATAAGTCCGTCGCCTATTCCCATCTGAAGATGTGTCGCTATTGAACCGCCAGAGAGTATTGCTGCGTTTTCAGGCTCAACTGCCCATATTGTGATATCAGGATTTGCATCTTTCAAAACCTCACCGATACCACTTATGGTTCCGCCTGTTCCTATACCTGAACAGAAACCGTGAATTGGACCTGAAACCTGATTTAAAATTTCCTGTGCGGTCTGTGTTTTCTGAATTTCGTTATTAGCAGGGTTTTCAAACTGTTGAGGCACAAAAACGTTGGGATTTTCTTCTTTCATTTTCATGGCTAGTGCTACGCATTCTTCAACACATGCGCCGATGTTTCCTGCATCATGTACCAGGATGACCTCAGAGCCATAGTGTTTTACAAGTTTTCTGCGTTCTTCGCTGACAGAATCGGGCATAATTATAATAGTTTTATAGCCTCTTACTGCACCGACAAGAGCAAGACCTATTCCCTGATTTCCGCTTGTGGGTTCAACTATTACCGTATCTTTATGAATAAGACCTTTATTTTCAGCATCGCAAATCATATTGTAGGCAGTTCTTGTTTTAATTGAACCGCCTACATTAAGACCTTCAAATTTAACAAGTATCTGAGCACTGTCTTCATCTGTCATATTATTCAGTCGTATGAGTGGGGTGTTTCCTATCGCCTCTAAAATGTTATTATAAATCATAAAATCATTCCTTATGTCAAAATTGATTGTCAACTTATCGGTTCAAAATCCTGTGCACCGTGTTTGCACAAAGGACAAACATAGTCATCAGGCAGTGTTTCTCCCTCGTATACATACCCGCATATCTTACAAACAAAACCTTTTTTACCCTCTGTATCCGGCTTTGGTTTCACATGTTCGTGATAATATGCATAAGTCATAGTTTCTTTTGTGTCAATGGTACGCGCTTCAGAAACTGAACATATAAACATCGTATGAGTTCCGAGGTCTATTTCATTTTCAACTTCTAAAGATAAAAAGCCGTTTATATATCTTGTAAGGAAAACGATACCGTTATCAGACCTCAAAACATGTGTGTCTTTGAATTTATCTTTATTTCGTCCGCTAGAAAAACCAAACTGTTCAAACAAAGATAAAGGTGCATCTGTAGAGAGAATATTGACATTCATCTTGCGTGTTCTTTTGATTATGTGATGCGAGTAGTTTTCTTTATTTATTGTAACCCCTACTCTGTTAGGTGAATCTGTAAGTTGAGTTACTGTGTTAACTATCAGGGCGTTGTCTTTATTTCCGTCTTTTGAAGTTACAACATAAAGTCCGTAGCCGATTTTATAAAGGGCTTCGTTATCATTTTTGTTAACATTTTCTCCTGCCTGTGCAATATATTGTATGCAAAGTTCGTCAGTAAGTTCTTCAATTTGTGCTAAAGTATCTTTATTTACTGCTGATTTTATTTTTATATTTGTTGAAGCGTAAGTTAAATCAGGACAGTTTTCAAGTTTTTGTTTCATTATCTTTGCAGCAAGTGGTGCCCAGGAACCGTTTTCGACAAATGCAACTGTTCTGTTTCTGAAATTTCTTTCAACAAGACCGTCAATAAAATGGTTCATAAACGGGAAAATTCCTGCATTGTATGTTGTAGTTGCAAAAACTATTTTGCTATAGCGGAAAGCATTTTCTATTGCTTCTGCCAAATCGCATCTTGCTAAATCGCACAAATACACATCGGGACAGTTCTTGGCTTTTAATTTTTCTGCAATTATTCTTGCAGCCTTAGCAGTATTTCCGTAAACAGAAGTGTATGCGACCATAACGCCGTCTGTTTCAGCCTGATATGATGACCAAATATTATATAGATTGATGTAATACCCAAGATTTTCACTAAGGACAGGACCGTGAAGAGGACAAATGTAATCAATTTCAAGTGCAGATGCTTTTTTAAGAAGTGCCTGAACCTGAGACCCATATTTGCCTACAATACCAATGTAATATCTTCTTGCCTCACAGAGCCAATCCTCTTCTACGTCAAGTGCGCCGAATTTACCGAAGCCGTCTGCAGAGAAAAGAATTTTATCCTTTGAATCATAAGTTACCATAACTTCGGGCCAGTGTACCATTGGTGCAAAAACAAAATGAAGTGTATGAGAGCCAAGAGAAAGAGTATCATTCTCTTTTACAGTTACCCTGTTTTTTACCTCTAAATCCGGGAAAAATGACTCTATCATATCAAAAGTTTTTGCGTTTGCAACAACTTTTGCGTCAGGAAATGTTTTTACAAAATTTGCAACGTTTGCAGAATGGTCAGGTTCCATATGCTGGACTATGAGATAATCAGGTGTTCTCCCTCCCAGAGCGTTTTCAATATTATCAAGCCACTGATGACCGAAACGGATATCAACAGTATCTAAAATTGCTATCTTTTCATCGACAATTGCATAAGAGTTATATGACATACCGTTGGGTACGATATACTGACCCTCAAACAAATCAATATCGTGGTCATTGACGCCTATAATATAAACATTTTGTGTAACTTTTTGCATAATTACCTCCAAGTGTATAAAATCGTTTTAAACCATTCATTTAAAATACTTGCTCACATCATAAACCTCATCGGTTTTATAATCAAAAGCGTAAGTTTTTGTGCCAATCCTTTCAAAACGTACTCTTTTAATTATTTCTTTAGCAGGTACATCAAAAAATACTGGCATAATCTCTTTCTTAATTTCTTCATTTTTCAAAAAATCATACACAGATTCAGAAAATCTGAATTTTTTATCAGTCTTCGCCCACACAGGCATATTGCCGGGTTTTAACGAAAGAATGTAGTCATACCTTAATGCAAATTCAAATTCTTCGCCGTAAGATGAATAACAATCATAAATCCTGCAAAACAATTCGTGTTTTGAAATAGGTTTGCCAATAAGTCCGTCATCACGAAATTTATTGACAAGGAGCGAAAATTCAGAAAAGAAATCATCGTTTTTACATTTCAAATACTCAACTGTTCTGCAAAACGAACCTGAGTTATACACTTTATCAAACAAGTATTCAAAATCTTTTAAGAATAGAATTTCTTCACAGGAAATATACTTTGTGCTAATAACTTCATACGGCGGATAATCTCTGTATATTATCGAATGATTTTGAGCCTCGCTATGCATTTTTGAGCCTTTTAAAACTTTCAAAAAGCCAAGTTGTAAAACACTAGGATTAAGAGAAAAAACATCATTAAACGACTTTTTGAATGAATCAAAATCCTCGTACGGCAACCCTGCAATAAGGTCAAGATGAATGTGTATGTCAGTTTGTGCACGAAGTTTTTTTATGTTGGCAAAAAGTTTATCCAAATCACTTTTTCGATTGATTTCAGCCAAGGTTTTTTCATTTGTAGACTGTACGCCTATTTCAAACTGAATTTTTTCACAATCCATGCTTTTTAAAGCAGAAACAGCATCATCATCTATAAGTTCTCCCCCTATTTCCATATGAAAACGGGTGTTACCTTTTAGTTTTGCAATATGACGCCAGATTTGCAGCGCTCTTTTTCTGTCAGCATTGAATGTACGGTCAACAAATTTTACAAGCGAAACTTTGTTTTTATCAAAAAAATCAAGGTCATTTATAACTTCGTCAATATCTTTATAACGAACTTTTGAGCCTTCTCCCGACAAACAGTATTTACATGAATACGGACAACCCCTTGATGTTTCATAATATACGATTTTATTACCCAAATCATCTGATTCGGAGTATGGGAAAGGAATTTCAGAAAATTGCGGTGAAAAACCAAGAGGTGTATCAATGATTTCGTCATCTCTTCTATACACAATTCCATCTTTAAAATCATCTTTGCCCAAATTTAAGTCTTTTAAAAATTGCGGGAATGAAAGTTCACCCTCACCTTTGACGATAAAATCAACAGATTTATTTTCTTTTAAAACATCAGTCGCATTAAAACTCACTTCAGGTCCGCCAAGTATGATTTTACATTCAGGAACTGCTTTTTTTATATCAGAAGACAAATTTAAAATGAAGTCTATATTCCATATATAGCAAGAAAAAGCAATAATATCAGGATTTCTTAAAATCAAATCTCTTTCGACCGAGAAAACACTGTCATTTATACTATATTCACAGATTTGGGTATCGCATATGCTTTGTGCAACATTTTTTAAATATCGCACTGCAAGATTGGTGTGCACATATTTACTGTTTATGCCAACTAAAACAAGTTTCATTTTAATCTCCAAAATTTGAAATAATTCGATTTATTATACCTTATTTTTCAGAAAATTACAATACTTATTATATAATTTATATAATAAATAAAGCCTTGAACTTTTTATGAACTGCACCATTTTGTGC
>JAZQDA010000027.1:0-21043 GCA_045546535.1 Clostridia bacterium
AAGAGGTGTTCGTATGAAAAAATTACTAAGTTTGTTAGTTGTGTTCTGTATTACAGGTTCGCTTATGTGTCCTTTATTTGCAAATGCAGAGGAAACCAAGAAAAACTATATTACCGTAAAAGCGGAAATAAATGAAGATGATTTTGGGCATAGTTTGTGGCAAGTAGTTGCAAGATATGCTGATACAAAAGAGCCCATTACTCTTTCTACATATTATGACGGTTACCTTTGTGCAACTATTCCTGTGAGAAATGCAGGAAGAGAAATTGAAGCGTTTATCCCTGAGGAAATAGAATTTACAGATAAAGATGAGTCTTCATATGAAATATACATTCTTTCGTATCTTTCGCGCACAGGGGTTATCGTTGGAAACGAAAAAGGCGAGGCAAGACCTTTTGACAATGTAACAAGAGCCGAAATGGCTACGATGATAACAAGGTTTTTTGATATTGAAAATGAAGATCAGTACGAACTTAAATTTGAAGATGTTAATGAAAATGACTGGTTTTATCCTTATGTCAGTGCTTTAAATAAAACAGGAATTATTGTCGGTGAGTCAGAAACAAAGTTTAGTCCGCAAAGGTTTGTCACAAGAGAAGAAATGACAGTTATGATAGCAAGAGCACTCACCTTTGCAGACCTCAGATGCCCAAAACCTCTTGCTGAGAATGTGAGAGATAAAGAAAAAATCTCCGACTGGGCAAAAGAGGCTTATGAAATCATTGGTACAGGTTATGCATCTGATTATGATGACAGTGATTTTGAAAATCCTTTCAGAATTATCAATCCGCAGAAAGCATCAACAAGATTTGATGTTGCATATACTTTAAGAAATGTAAGCCAGTCTTGTCAGTTATATGCATCGCAGTTAGCAACTCACTACGGATTTGACAAAGAAATGCCGATAATTGACGGTTCAACTTCTACCTACCCTTTCACTCAGGCAGTTTACACAAATCTTTTCCACTCAAGTGCGACACACCCATCTTTCCCATATTCTCACTCTAAAAGCCATGCATCGTATAAAAGACTTATAGACGGCGAAGTTGATATGCTTTTTGCATCGGTTTATCCCGCATCTGACATATTAGAGTATGCACAAGAAAAAGATGTTGAACTTGAACTTATACCTATTGCATATGATGCTATGATTTTCTTTACAAATATAGATAATCCTGCCGAAAATCTTACTAAAGAGCAGATAACAGACATATATGTAAATAATGCATACAGTAACTGGTCGCAAATCGGCGCATCCGATGCACTTTTATATCCGTATTGCAGAAACAACGACTCGGGAAGCCATGCACAGATGGAAAAGCATTTCCTTTTCGGAAATGAAATTCACCCCGAAGTGCAAAAAGAAACATCATTTACCATGTCAAACGTTCTTACAGATGTAATGGGTGCTAAAACAGATGAACCGCTTGGATACGGACTTGGATATTCAATATATTATTATTTCAATAATATGGATATGTTTTACGATACAAAAACAACTCTCAAACTCCTTGCAATCGACGGTGTCCACCCAACTGATGAAACGATTGCAGACGGCACATATCCCCTATCTAACAACACATATGTGGTCCTCAGAAAAGACTCTCCAAAAGATTCACCTGAGAGAAAAATGGCAGAGTTTATGCTCACCGAAGCAGGTCAACTTTGTGTTGAACAGGCAGGATTTGGGAAACTAAAAAAGTGAAATAAGCAAATAAAAAATCTGCGTGAAAAATCACGCAGATTTTTTTGTGAATAATAAAGTTTATATATATTTTACTTATCTGATATCATCGGGTGTTGGCATAATTTTGAGTGAACCCCTCTTTCCTACAACAAATGCAGCGACTTTATTTGCAAACTCGGCATAAGAAGTTATATCTTCTTTTGTAAGTTCAGAAGGTCTTTTGTTGTTTTGAGTAAGTTTTGATAAAAACGCACCCATAAATGAATCCCCTGCACCTGTGGTATCGACAACTTTTACTTTTTCGCCTGATGAGTAAACTGATGCATCTTTTGTTGCGATATAAGCACCATTAGATCCCAGAGTAACGATAACGCAGGAAATTCCTTTATCAAGAAGAATTTTTGCTGCTTTTTCAGGGTCTTGTTCGTCTGTTAAAAGACGGGTTTCTTCGTCGGATACCTTTATGATGTCAACATATGAAAGTACAGAGCGCATTTCTTTTATTGCCCTTTCCTCACTATCCCAAAGTTTATCTCTGTAGTTGGGGTCATAAGAGATTATGCAGCCACTTTTTTTAGCACATTCAAGAGCAGTAAATGTGGCACTTTTGCATGGTTCATCTGTAAGAGAAAGTGAGCCGATATGGAAAACTTTTGAGTTTTCGATTGTTTCCTTTCTCACCTCATCAGAAGTAAGCATTGTATCTGCACCTGGTTTTCTTGCAAATGAGAAACTTCTCTCACCTGTCGGTGAAAGGTTTACAAATGCAAGGGTGGTAAAATAGTTATCATCAATTATAAAGCCTTCGGTTGAAATGCCGATTTCGTCAAGTGTGTCTTTAAGAAAAAGACCATGCATATCATTTCCCGCTTTACCAATAAAAGCGCTATTACCGCCCATTCTCTGAACAACTGCCAGAAGATTTGCCGGAGCACCGCCTGGGTTATGTTCAAAAAGGGTGTTGCCGTTTTCTGATTTACCACTGTATGTAAAATCTATCAGAATTTCTCCCAGTGCTGTAACATCATACTGTTTCATATTTTATACCTCGTGTATTATTTATTAAAGGGATTCAAGGAAGTTTTTAAGTTTGCGGGCAATTATTGCATGACCCTCAGCATTGGGGTGAAGACCGTCGGGAACATATTTTTCCTGAACTTCTTTGATGTTCGGCTGAAGTCCGCTTGTAGCATAAAGGTCAAGTACGGGAAGAGAGTAAAATTCTGCAACTTCTCTTATGATATCAACATAGTCTTTCAATGTGCCGTATGCTTTGGTTTTTGCTTCGCCTGTATTTTTATGTTCGTTTAATCTATGAAGAGGAGTCATTATAATAATGGGTTTACCAAGATATTTTTTGATAAGACCTGTGAAAAGAGTATGACATGCACCGTAGAATGTGGCGGGTGTTCTGTCTCCGGGTCCGCCTATAGGAGCATCGCCGTGGCCGAAATCGTTTGTTCCGCCAAACACTACAACTATATCTGCGTCGTCGTCCATCTGGTCATATCTTTCGCAGAATGAATTTTCATCTTCTATCGGATTGAAAGGTCTTTCTGGAGAGCCTGTCTGAAGAGCATATCTTGTACCGCTTATACCATAGTTTTTAACTTCTCTAAGTCCCGCCTCTCTCATAAGCACATTCTGATAAAGTACGCTATGATCGGGGATTCTGAGCCCTGCTGTAATACTGTCACCCAAAAAATTTATTTTTAAACCTTCAAGTTTCATGATTTTCCTCCTGTAAAATCTTATATTTTTTACTGATTCCATTATACAACAACGGACGGAAAAGTCAATACTTCACGCCTTTTTTATCCGTTTTTGACAGTTGAAAATTTTTCAGATTTATTTTATAAATATGTGTTGATTTTTTATAAATATATTGTAAAATAGTGGTGTGGACTAATTTTTTATTTCAGGCATTAACAGAATTTAAAAGTGAAAAACACATCAAAACATTTTAGAGATGAGATTGAAAGAATGAAAAATGGAAAAATTGAAAAAATAATAGACAGTATGACCCTTGACGATTTGTGCGGACAACTTTTATGTTATATTGCCCCTATTGGCAGATATAAATCTCGTGGAGAAGATTTTGAAGAAATGGTAAAAAGAACAAAGCCGGGCGGAATTTTCGTTGAGGGAGTAACGGGTGAGCAGGTTAAAGAAATATCTGAAATGATAAATAAACACACAAAAGTGCCCGTAATTGTTGCAGCAGATGCAGAATTTGGACCAAACCCTGTATCCGATGCTAAAACAATTCTCCCCTTTGCTATGGCGTGGGGTGCGTGTGATGATGAAAAACTCCTTGAAGAAGGCGGCAGAGCAACTGCAATAGAGTGTCGCAAAAACGGAATTCACTGGTCATATGCTCCGGTTGTTGACTTAAACTACAACAAAGATAATCCTGTAACAAATGTAAGGGCGATTTCTGACTCTCCAAAGCAAGTTGTAAAAATGGCGAGAGCATATATGAGAGGTATGCAAAAAGAGGGCCTTATGGGTGCAGGTTGTAAGCATTTCCCTGGTGATGGAATGGATGACAGAAATCAGCATTTCTGCACCACTGTAAACTCTATGAGTAAAAAAGAGTGGTTTAAAACCTACGGATATGTGTATAAAGAACTTATAAAGGAAAACCCTGCTTCAATTATGGTTGGGCATATCTGTGCTCCCGCTTTTCAGAAAGATGAATATGACGAAAGCAAAGGATATCTCCCCGCAACTCTCAGTTATAACCTTATAACAAAACTCCTAAAAGGGAAACTCGGCTACAAGGGCTGTGTTGTTTCTGATGCACTTAGTATGGTTGGTATTTCTGCGGTTGTAGATGAAAAAAGACTCCCCGTCGAATTTTTGAAAGCGGGGGGAGATATGGAACTTTTTGCCGAAGAAAGTTACTTTGACATTATTAAAGAAGCGGTTGAATCGGGCGAAATTTCCATGGAAAGATTAAAAGATGCAGTAAGAAGAATACTCAATCTCAAAGATTTTCTTGGCCTTTTAGACGGACAAGAGCCTGAAATCAAAGATGATGCTGATATTAAAAAGGTAGCAAAAGAAATTGCAAGAAAAAGTGTAAAAATTGTTAAAGACAAAGATGGAATCCTACCCCTTAATCTGAAAAAAGGCGACAAGGCATTAATCTGTAATCTTACCTGGTTTGACAGAGATAACGATATGCTTTATCCGTCGCTTGAATACATTGAAAAGGCTCTTAATGAGAGAGGTATTGAAACTCTCGTTTTGCAAAACACAGGACACAGACAGATAGAAAAAGCGTATGAAGAGTTTAAACCCGACTGTGTACTTGTAAACTCAAGTCTTTCTATCCACGATGCAAACGGCTCTGCTCTGCGTCTTGGTTGGGACAACATTATGACTTTCTGGAGAGGTCTTATTTTCAGACACCCTAAAGTTGTGTTTACATCACTCGGTGACCCGTATAAACTTTATGAATTACCGTTCTTAAAAACTTATGTAAATACTTTCTCACCGTCAAAAGAGAGTCAGGAAGCGCTAGTTGAAGTGCTTTTAGGTGAAGTTAAACCTACTGCAAAAAATCCTGTAGAACTTAAAGGACACTTTAAAAGAGAGGTTTGAAACCAGAAAGTCAAATTCAATTATTGATATGTTTTAATTAAAAAGCGACGCAAATGCGTCGCTTTTGTATTGTTAAATTTTTCTTTTTGTGTTATGATATAATAAGAGGTGTTCTTATGAGAAAAAAACTCAGAAATTTATTTGCAATAGGAACTATATCTGCTCTTACATCTTTGGGGATTGATTATGTTATAAGAAAAACATCTTCTTTTGTGGTAGATTCTGCACTAAACAGAGAACTCCCACCCCTTTTAAAAGGAAACAGGAATCCAAATGCTAATGTTGTGCCTGACGAGATAAAAAGCGAAGTGCGAAAGTTATCAGAAAAACTTAAAAATAGCATCGAAAAAGAAGTTGAAATAGTAGCGCACGACGGAATAAAACTCGTCGGTCATTGGAAACATTCGTCTGATAGCAGACGTGTCATTATAGCATTTCACGGTTGGAGGTCTGCGTGGAGCAAAGACTTTTGCGGTATTTCAAAGTTCTTTGAAGATGAAAACTGTGATGTATTATATATCGAACAAAGAGCGCATGGCGACAGCGGAGGAGAATATATCGGATTTGGACTTCTTGAAAGATTCGACTGCGTCTCCTGGATAAATTATGTCAATTCCGTAAACGAGAAAAATCTACCCATCTATCTTACCGGCATATCAATGGGTGCTTCGACGGTACTTATGGCATCAGGATCGAACCTCGGCAAAAATGTAAAAGGAATAATTGCTGACTCGGGTTTTACATCACCGAAAGAGATTTTAAAGTATGTAACAAGAACAAATTTTAAAATTCCTCTGCTCTTTCGGCAGAATTTAGTAGATGAATTTTGCAAATCAAAAATAAACTTTGCATCTGATGAGTATTCAACTTTAACGAGTATGGAAAAAGGCTCTATTCCCGTGCTTTTTATTCACGGGGAAAAAGATACTTTTGTTCCTATAGAAATGACATACGAAAACTATGAGGTTTGCAAGGCAGAGAAAATGCTTTTTATTGTACCTGAAGCAACTCACGGTCTTTGCTATGTATATGACAAAGACGGATATGAACAAAAGGTCAAGGAATTTTTTAGTAAATATGATGTTTAAAAGTTTTAGCAATAAAAGTTTTCATATATAATTAAAACAAGACATATTGAAAGGCTGATTAAAATGGGAAAGATTAAAAGATACAGAGAAAGACTTAGTATAAAAAATCTTTTTATGCTTACTTTAGCAGGTATTATAAATGCTTTTGGCGTAATATTATTTTTATATCCCGTTAAACTTTACGACAGCGGAATTTCGGGAACATCAATGCTTTTATCACAGATTACGCCCGATTCCTACACTCTTTCTATTTTCCTTCTCATTTTAAATATTCCCCTGTTTTTATACGGGCTTAAAAGACAGGGTAAACTTTTTACCCTTTATGCTATATATACAGTTGCCATTTATTCAATTTCTGCATGGCTGATTACCGATATTTTGCCGATTGATGTAAGTACATCTTCGCCATTTGCAGGAACTGACCTGGTTCTTTGCGCAATTTTCGGCGGTACGGTTTCGGGCATAGGAAGCGGTCTTGCCATAAGATACGGCGGCGCTATGGACGGAATTGAAGTTATGTCGGTTATTTTTTCAAAAAAACTCGGAATAAGCGTTGGCAGTTTTGTTATGATATACAACGCCATTTTATATATTCTTGCAGGTGTCGTTCAGGGAAGTTGGACACTGCCTCTTTATTCAATAATAACATATATGGCAACTCTTAAGGTAATTGACTTTATTGTAGAAGGTTTTGACAGAGAAAAATGCGCGATTATTGTAACCGACAAAGCGGACACTATCTGTCCTGTCCTTTCGGAAGAATTTGAGATAGGCCACACAAGAATTGAGGCAACGGGCGGATATTCGGGACAGAAAAAAATGATGGTTTACTTTGTTGTCAACAGATTTCAGGTACCAAAATTAAAATCTATTGTTCACAATCTTGACCCCAGGGCTTATATCATTATAAGCGAAGTGGCAGATGTGTTTAAAGCAAACCAGTAATTTTTTAAAACTTTTTCTATATACCCTATTGAAAACTTGTTTAAAATGAGTTATAACATGTTTATAAGAATTTTTTACGAAAGGAATAATGATATGAAAATAGGATTTTCAGAAATTAATATTACACCTGACAAAAAGATTTCTCTTTACGGACAGTTTGCAGAAAGAATTTCTGAGTATGTTGAAAAACCTCTTATGGCAACTGCTCTTGCCATTGAAGAAAACGGCGAGCAGGCCGTTTTTGTTGCCTGCGACCTTGTTGCCGTAAACTGGCAACTTGTGTGTGCAGTAAGAGAAATTCTCAAAGACAACGACAAAGGACTTGATGTAAGAAAAATTGTTTTTTCTGCTATACATACTCACACAGGTTATTCATACGGCGGTGGTTCAAAACTTAATGACAATATGTTTGCCACTATGCAAAGAGAACTTGTAAAACTTCTAAAACCCGGTCAGAAATATATTGAAAGTGCCGAGGTTTCTCAAAACCCTGAAATCGCTACCACTAAAGAGTGCTTTGCTCTATTGCTTGAAAGACTGCCCAAGGTTATACTCGAGGCTTGGGAATCAAGAAAAGAAGGCGGTTTTGTCAATGCTTTCGGAAGAGCACCTGTTGGAATGTGTAGGAGAGCCGCATACAATGACGGCAGTGCCCAGATGTGGGGCGATACCAATACTGCGGTATTTTCTGAACTTGAAGGCGGAAATGATTCAGGAATAGAAATTTTATATTTATTTGATGATAAAAAAGAACTTACGGGTATTGTGGCAAACCTTGCATGTCCTGCACAGTGTGTTCAGCACAGACTCTTTGTTTCTCCTGATTTCTGGGGCGAAGTTAAGATGCGCCTGAGAAAATACTTTGGCAAAGATATTTTCGTAGTTCCTCTCTGCTCTGCAGCAGGCGACCAGTGTCCTGTTGACCTTATAAGATGGGTTGAACCCTACTCTGATATCAACGACCCCAACTGCAAACGAGAAAATCCCCCAAAAAGGAAAGCAGACCCATCAATGTTTGATTTAGAGGGTATGTACAAGGCAGGAAAGAGAATTGCAAATGAAATCGCTGAGGTTTGGGAAGAAGGTCTTGATGAAATTCAAGAAAGTGCGGTATTTGAGCACAGAGTTATTGATATGCCGCTTCCTATAAGAAGAGCAACCCTTACCGATGTAGATAATGCAAAAAGGGCAATAAGGGATTATCTCAGTGCGATAGACGGCGATGTTGACTATAACGATGTGGCAAATGTTCAGGTGCATTTTGGCGTGCTTCAAAGATTTGAAATACAGGAAAAATATGACACAATTTACTTTGAAATTCATATCTTAAGACTTGGAAATATTGCTATTGCAACAAACCCCTTTGAACTTTTCCTTGACTACGGAAATCAGATAAAGGCTCGTTCTGATGCGGAGCAGACTTTCCTTATCCAACTCGCAAACGGTGCAGATGGTTATCTTCCAACAAAAAAGGCAGAAGACGGCGGGCACTATTCAGCGTTTATCGGCTCAGGTCTTATAGGGCATATCGGCGGAGAACAATTAGTCAGAGAAACACTTCAGAACATAAGGGATATGTTTAAATAATTTTAAAGAGAATAAAAAAACTGACTGAAAATTCAGTCAGTTTTTTTATTTTGCAAATTATTTGTCGGGGAAAACTTCTCTTTTGAAAAAGCCTTCAAGATTTACAGGGTTTTTGCCCTGAGGCTCAATTTCACCAAGGAGTACTTTAACCGCTGCCTCCTGGCTTTCTTTAGTTGGGGAAAATGTGATAACAGATGCGGGATTGTCCTTAAACAATTCACTATATACTTTTCCATATGTAGCAAACCACTCTTCGCGGGTTTGAAGATTAACAGCTGTAGTAAAGTGTGAGTTCACATCAGAGCAACCGCCACCAGGGAAATGCTTTACGGAAACTGCCATAAGACCATCTTTTTGAAGTCCACGCATATAGGCGCCACCCATTTTTATAACCTGATCGGGATGGTCTGAAATTGTACAGGTACATGTACTGGGAGCATCTTTAAGAATGTTGATGTCAACAACGGGTGCCATAGCCCAATGAATACCATTTTTTTCGCCACAACTGTGCAGTTGCTACACCTCCGAGCTCAACAAGTTCTGCGTCATCACATGCTCCCCATGCCATAGCTCTTGGAAGACGGGGAGGACAATTTGCAACTGATGGGAAAGGTCCATTTTCAGTGTCCGCCTGAATGATTACAGGTATTTTTGTGTATTTATTTGCAAGGTCTGTAATTTTTTTGATATTTTCGCCTGAAAGACTATTGACAAAAACCCCTCCCGGACGCATATGCTTAAATTTTTCTTCAAGATCTGCAAGTTTTTCATCGGTGATTTTATCAGGTACGAGATATGAAAGAACCCGACCTACAAGATCTTCAAGGGAAAGTTCATCTACGATTTTTCTGATTTGTTCTTTGTTCATAATATTCACTCTTTATACGATGTTATAATATTAGAATAAAAGTTTTTTTCATAAAAGCTTATTTTGTTAAAATATATCCTTATTTGCTTATGTTTTTAAAAATATTACCAGTATGCTTTTGTTGAGCCGAGAAGTCTTACAAGGGCTTCCATATAATAATAGCAACCCCAGATATTACATTCGTCAACGCCGAAGTTACCGGGTTTGGAATATGTAGCATGTAAAAGCAGACCGTTTGATGAGGGGTCATCTTTTGTCGAATATTTTGTATAGAGTGAATACATCATTTCGTCTACTGCTTTTTCGTAAATTGCTTTTAATTCTTCATCTTTGATATTGGGAAGCATTTCTAAAATTCCGCAGGAAGCAATTGCGGCAGATGCAGAATCTCTGGGTTCATCGTCGCCGTCGGTAAAGGACATATCCCAGAAAGGAACATAATCCTTAGGCAGACGGTTAAGGAAGTAATTTACCACTTTTTCAAAAAGTTTTAGCATTTCAGGGTCTTTTGTATATTTATATGATTGTGGAAGACCTGATGTTATCCAAGCCTGACCTCTTGACCAGCATGTATCGTCTCCTGCTCCCTGTGCGGTTCTTCCGTAGAGGGGCGTTCCGTCAGGATTAAAGAAAAATGTGTGATGGGTTGAGCCGTCTTCGCGGACAATATTATTGATTGTTGTAATTGCGTGATTATATGCTTTTTCGTAATAATTGTTATCTCCTGTAAGTTCTGATGCCCAGAAAAGAAGAGGAATGTTATTCATACAGTCGATTATAAGGCGGTTTTGCGAACCAACATCGCCCCAGGCTTGAATAAATTTGCCATTCTTTATGTATCTGGTAAGAAGATGGTCAGATGCTTTAATCGCAGAGCGTCTGCCCTGTTCGCTGCCTGCAAGTTTATATGCTGCAACACAGGAAGGAATATAGATAAATCCCATATCGTGAGTGTTTGTACCGAGGTGATTATCAATTCTGTTTTCGTAACTATCAAGTTGCGAAAACGCTCTTTCCTTGTATTTTTCATCGCCTGTTGCTTCATATGCAAGCCAGAGCATACCTGTGAAAAAGCCTTGATTCCAGCCTTCTTCGTTTTTAACTTCGGGGTAGATATTGTCGGTACTGTGTTCTGCGGGAAAATTACCGTGAACATCATTCCAAAGTTTGTCTATCTTCAAAAGTGCATCGTCAAGCGCTTTTTTAAGCACTTCTTTTGTCATTTTCTTTTCGCCTGAGTATCTTTCTGGGTTTTTGATTTGTTCGTAATTGATTTTTTGCATCTTTTCACTATCAATTTGATACATACCTAAACCTCCGTTAAATGCATTTAATTTGCTTATATCGATATACTCACTGAGTTTTGTATCTGAGCGTGAAATAAGTTTTGCCACTGTGTGTGCATAAACTTTTGCACCGCGTTCGTTAAGGTGAGTACTGTCATCTTCTCTTTCGGGACAGTTCATTCCAAATCCGCCCTCGTCTTTTGGTGCATTTAAATTTTTATTGTAAAGGTGGAAATAGTATCTCACATAATTTCTTGCATCAATTTCAGACTTTTCGGGATTTTGCTGTCTGTATACGTTATACATATTTTCGTATATGGAAATAAGATTTTGACCCAAAGGCAATACGGGAACATTTATGTCTTTTGCAATTTCCAAAAGCACCTGAGTTCTTCTCATCCAACGCTGGTCCATATCGGGTTCTTTAGTGTCTTCGGGTGCAACAGTGTAGTTCCAGCCAAGCGGTGAGCCATCGTCGCCTCCGCGAATGGTAATGGTTGTGAAAATAACATTTGCGCCTTTCTCTCTTATCTTTTCTGTAAAGAATGTGAGATTTTTGCGGTATGTATCTTCATCAGTCTTAAGTTCATTTACAAGACTTGCATCATTTATACCAAGGCTTATTATTACCCAGTCGTCTTTTTTAACCTGTTCTATAATTACCTCCCACGCAGACCTACCCGGGAAAAGATTATCATGGTTTTTGGTGAGATAAGTCTGTGTTGTCCAGCCGGAGTGTGAATGGTTTTTTACACTGTAACCATCTTTAAAATATTCACCGATAAACATTCCCCATCCGCATCTGGGATATTCTTTTTCTTTGCACTGCTCAACTATTGAGTCGCCCATTAAATGAATTGTAACATTATTCATTATTTTTCCCCCCCAAATAATCTGTTGATGATTTAAATAATCCTGCAATTGCCACGAAAATCACTGCCAAAAAAGCCATTACAGCAAGTAGCAATACTATAATTTTAGGGGTTCTTTTCATACAGCAAAACTCCCATGTTTAAATTGCCTCAATTATAGCACAGAAAATACCATAAATCAACCTTTTGAGGAAAATTTTCGCTTGAAAAATGACAAAAATTATATTTTCTTTTATATATTGACTAACTTACATCTGAAAGTGTAAATTATAGTAATAAACCAGTGTAAGAAGATGTTGATTTACTTGTGCAATGTGCTTTTTAACACGCTTGTCGTCCAGTTAATCCAAGAGATACAAGTACTCAAGAAATTAAATAACTCTGTCTCAAACTTTTCAATTAACCAATAATCAAAAAAAGACTGTTTTCTGATATCAGAAAGCAGTCTTTTTAAAAAATCACGAAGAAAATTCGGCCTTTTTCACATAGTCTATAAAAGTTTTAAGTGTTTTTGACATCCATTTGTTTTTGTGGTGAATAAGTTGTTTCCATATATCTGTATTCATATCGGTTACATCAAGAAAGCATAGTTTCCCTTTATTTACCATATCTTTTGTTACAAAATCAGGAAGATATGAAATCATGTCGCTCTGCGAAATTAAAGATGTTATAATATCGGGTCTTCCTATTTCAAGAACAGGACTAATTTCAAGTGATTTTTTTGCAAGTTCTTTATCAAAAACTCTTCGGTAACCTTGCCCGTGTTCAGTGAGAACAAAGGGTTCGTTTATTATGTCTTTGATTGAAAGATTTTTCACACCTGAAAATTTCGACGAAGAATTTGCCACAAAGTGCATAAGCAAAGACTCCTCTTTTGCTATTATATAATCTTTCTCGTACATATGACCGTCGAGAGTTATAATAATATCTGCTTCGTTGCGGTCAAGCATTTCAAACATATCGCCTGTGTCTGCAGTGGTGAAGCGTATAGATATGGCCGGATATTTTTTGTGAAAATCTATGTAATTAGTCTTTATCATTTGTTCGCAGACGGAATCGGGTGTTACTATATGAATAAAGCCTTTACACTCATTTTCACTTGTTATATTGTCCTTCAATTCGTCTGTAAGTTCGCGTATGCGGTGAGCATATGATACAAGTTCCCTGCCTCTTTGAGTAAGCGTTACGGTGTGATTTATCCTCTCGAAAAGAAGACAGCCAAGTTCATCTTCAAGTTGTTTTATCTGAAATGATATTGTAGACTGTGAATAACCAAGCACCTGTGCCGATTTTGTGAAACTGCCAAGTTCTGCAACGTGAATAAAAGTTATTAAATTTCTTAGTTCCATATTATTGCCCCTATCATCGAAAATATCGATAATGTTTATTGAAATTATTTGTTTGACTAATGCTCAATGTGATTATATAATAACTATTATAAAAAAGCAATACTTGGAGGACAAAAAATGCCTGAAATTAAATTTTACAATCGTGCTCCTGTTCCTATGGAAATGCACAAAGTAAAAATCGTTCAAAAACTAAATCTTCTTCCTGCAAGAGAACGTCTTAATAAATTAGAAGATGCAGGTTTCAATACCTTTATGCTCCACAACGGCGACATATTTATGGATATGCTCACTGACTCAGGAGTAAACGCTATGAGCGACAATATGCAGTCTGCTATGCTAAGGGCAGACGATGCTTATGCAGGAAGCGAAACTTTTTACCGCATGAGAGATAAATTAGAAGAGATATTCGGTATCAAATACCTCCTCCCTACTCATCAGGGCAGAGCGTGTGAACATATTATTGCACAGCATTTTGTAAAAAAAAGCAGTGTTGTTATTATGAATTATCATTTTACAACATCAAAGGCGCACGTTACCCGTATTGGAGGAAGAGTTGAAGAACTTGTAAAAGACGAAGGTCTTGTTGTTAAAAGCACTCTTCCTTTTAAAGGCAATATTGATATAGACAAAATGAAAGCGTGTATTGAAAAAGAGGGAGCCAAAAATATTGCATATGTAAGATTAGAGGCGGGAACAAACCTCATCGGCGGTCAGCCTATATCATATGAAAATATGAAAGAAGCGACTGCTCTTGCTAAAGCAAACGGTATTCCCACTGTGCTTGATGCATCACTTTTGCAGGACAATCTGTATTTTATAAAAACGCGTGAAGAGTCTATGAAAGACAAATCAATCAAAGAAATCATTCGTCTGATAGCAGACCTTTTTGACATCGTTTATTTCTCTGCACGTAAGTTCGGTTTCGGAAGAGGCGGCGGAATTTTGGTGCGCGACGAGAAACTTTTTCACGAAATGGAAGACTACATTACAATGTTTGAAGGCTTTCTTACATACGGCGGAATGTCTGTAAAAGAAATGGAAGCACTCACAATAGGCTTTGATGAAACTATGGATATGGATATCATTTCTCAGGGTCCGCAGTTTATAAAGCACTGCGTAGATGAACTTGACAAACTCGGTGTGCCTATGGTTACTCCATCTGGTGGACTTGGTGCCCACATTGATGCGCGTCAGGTTGTAGACCATATTCCGTCTGACCAGTACCCCGCAGGTTCGCTCGTTGCGGCGCTTTTCCTTTGCGGAGGTATAAGAGGAATGGAACGCGGTACGCTTTCAGAAGAAAGAAACCCAGACGGAACTGAACATATTGCTTCTGTTGAAATGGTAAGACTTGCTTTTCCGAGAAGAGTATTTACTCTTTCACAGACCGAATATGTTATCGACCGTGTTAAATGGCTATATGACCACAGGCACTTAATCGGTGGTTTAAGATTTGTTCACGAACCAAAAACCTTAAGATTTTTCACTGGAAAACTCGAGCCTGTATCTGATTGGCCCGAAAAACTTCTTGAGGCTTATATTAAAGATTTTGGTGAGGACCAGTAAAATTTATTTGATTTGTTTTTAAAAAAGATGTATAATAAATGAGGCTCTTACAAAAGGGACTCATTCATTATAGAAATATATATTTACAGGAGAAAGATATGCTTGGCGTATTGGTTAATGTAATTACAGTTATCATCGGCTCTCTCATCGGTCTGATTATAAAAAAAGGAATACCCGAAAGAGTTAAATCCGCGGTTATGACAGGGCTTGGTGTATGTACTTTATACATCGGAATTTCGGGAAGCCTTGATGGTGAAAATGTGCTTATAGTGATTGCATCTGTGGTTTTGGGTGCAATAACGGGAACACTTATAGGAATTGATGCAAAAATTGAAACTCTGGCAAAAGCGGTTGAAAAGCGTTTCCAAAAAAGCGCAGGAAAAGTCGGTATTGCCGAAGGACTCATCAGTGCTACTCTTCTTTTCTGCGTTGGTGCAATGACCGTAACAGGCTCCATTCAGGCAGGTATCACGGGTGATAACACTGTACTTTTTGCAAAAGCGACACTTGATTTGATTTCATCGGCTATTTTAGCGTCAACTCTTGGCATTGGCGTACTTCTGGCAAGTGTTTCGGTATTTGTAATCCAGGCAGGACTTGTTCTTTTGGCAGATATAATTGCACCGTTTTTAACTGCGGGTGCAATAAACGAAATGACCTGTGCAGGTTCTCTTCTCATCATTATGATAGGTACAAATCTTATGGGGATAACAAAAATTAAAGTTGCAGATTTTCTTCCTGCAATCCTCTTTGCACCGATTATTTATAATATTGTTTCTCTGTTTTAATTTTTTGAAAATCAAACTGCCGTAAGCGAAAATGCTTACGGCTCTTTTTTTTACGGATTGATTTTGAACTTGGTTTAAGATATAATATGTTTGAAAGGAGTTGGTTTTATGACGAAATTTCTATATTTAATGCTTTTTGTATGTCTTTTGTTTATGACGGCGTGTACCGATAACAGCGTAAGTAAAATCGGCGGTGCAGACGGTCCGACAAATATTATTGTTTCAAATATCAATGATATGAATGTAGAAGATGCAGATAAATATTTTAAAAATCACTATATTAGTGAACTTGACCTTCCCATACTCGATATACACATTGAAAATCCTTTTGTTTCAGATGACAGAACGCTCATATTAAATGACTCAATCGAAAATCATCTTGAACTTATGATATATGATTACTACAAAAATTTAATGTCAGGTCAGTTTGAGGAGGCAAAAAAGGTTATTGCCGATACTGCACTCCTTGAATCAACCAAAGCCTATGAAAAAAACTTTGAAGACGGCATATATTATTCCAGCATTACTCTCAATAATATAGATTTAAAAAATGTTAATGACGCTTTAAAAATTGAATACAAAAACAAACTTTCTATCATTGAACTTTTAAATAGACTTGATATGGAAAAATTTGCAATCGTAGAGGCTGATATAACCATTAAGCATAACGAAAAATCTCTCAGTCTGGTTCCTCAGGTTGGCGACGGCGATGTAACAAGATACTTTGTTATAGGTAAAAAGGGCAAGGGTTATAAAATCATCGAGGTGTACTGGGAAGGATTTATGAAAGATTGATGGGAGGAAAGATTATGAAAAAATATATAGGTTACATACCAGCAATTTTATTTACTGCTTTTTATCTTTTTGCATATCTTTCAGCAGCAGGGTTGACTATGTCTATGGCACTTGTGTGGCTTGGCTGTTTCTGGGTTTCGGCTCTTCTTTTTCACAAAGGCGTGTTCTGGGGCGGTATTTTTGGCATTTTTCCCGCAACAAATATGATTTATATGGGAACAATGTACGGTTGGCAAGTGTTAAATATTGAAATTATACTTGGAATTATTTTAGTTTTATTTTATCTGATTTTATCTTTTTACCTGTGGAAAAGAAGAAGTACAGATGATGAAAAAGTTCCTAACAGGGAAATTCTCTCTGTTATTATAAAATCTATACTCACTATAATTTCAATCCTTATAAGTTCATATACAGGGATTTTACTTGCTATGGTACTGATTTCAATAGGGGTGCATCAGATTTTTGCTTTTATCGCTATGTTTCTTCTCCCCTCTTTACTCCTGACGCTTATATGGCTTAAAAGAAGGAAAAAATTTATTATCGTATGGCTTATATTTGCTTTAGTTTTCTCGCTTTGTATGGGTATCGACTATGCAGTTATCAAATATGATGAGAGCATAACAATAAACACATCGCCCAATATAAATATACATGAATATCTGCCGTTTAAAGAGGAATCTAAGATTGTAAAGATTGACAGCGAAACTTTAAAACTTGAAAATAATCTCCCGAGAATCGACGGCGCAGCAGCACTGTTTCCCGTTTATTCTGCGTTTGTAAATGCTACGTATCCTGATAGCGTACATATTCATGACGGAACATTTGAATACAATAACACTCCCGAGGGGTACAAGGCACTTGCACAGAAGATGACCGATATTTTTATAGGCGTTTATCCGTCTGACGAACAAAAAGAGTATGCAAAAGAATGCGGCACTACTTTTGAATATACTCCTATAGGTTCAGAGGCATTTGTATTTTTTGTTCACAAAGATAACCCCATAGAAAGCCTTGGTGCAGATGAAATCCGCGGTATTTATTCAGGAGAGATAACAAACTGGAAAGAGGTCGGCGGAAAAGAGGAAAAAATCGAGGCATTCCAGCGAAATGAGGGGAGCGGAAGTCAGAGTATGCTGAAAAGATTTATGGGAGATACACCCATAATGAACGCACCGACAGAACTCAAAAACGATTTGATGGCAGGTATCATAGAACAAGTTGCAAATTACAAAAGCAAATCAAATTCCATAGGATTTTCATTCAGATACTATGTAGAGGGAATTATAAAAAATCCTGACATTAAAATGATTGCAATTGACGGTGTTAAGCCTACCGCAGAAAATATCAAAAGCGGAAAATACCCTGTTATAACACCGATTTATGCAGTTACATACGAAGAACAAACAAACGAAAATGTCGGCAAACTGCTTGACTGGATTTTGTCTGACGAGGGACAATACATCATTGAAGAGACAGGATATACGGGAGTTTTATCTGACTTTGAAAAATAAGGAGTAACGGGTATGAAAAAGAAAATAATTATCACTGTTCTTATTCTGATTTTCCTCGCAACTGTTTCGGTGTTTTCTGTTGATATGTACCTAATGAAAAATAACAAACCTGTTCTCTTTTCAACCTGGGGATATTTATATGCCCCGCCCGTCAGCGTAAGTGATGCAAATAGTGGATTTACTAAAGAGTTTAAGTATAACAATCTCTGTGCTCAGGTGTCAGGCGTATATGCTTCAAAAAGTCAAAATGCATCGGACGGGTTTGAGTCGTGGGAATATGAAAAATATATGGTATATCCGGGTGCAGAAATAACAGTTAAAAGTGCTGATATGTGGACTGATGATAACGGTAAAAGACATTCAAACTGGGCATTTTATAAAAAAGACGACACGAGAATACCAATAACAGATGACTTGGCAAGTATTGAAATCACTGAAGATTTAAGTGCAATTTATGATACGGAATCAAGTGTTTTCGTCCTTGAATTTGAAATCTACAAGCCAGAGGATACTCAAAGTTTTGTTGGCGAGGTTTTGGACGAAACAACTAAGTATATGATTGTAAGACCGGGCGAAGATGAATATGAAAGAGAAATTGCAGATGAAATAAAAATCGATTTTGGCACTGACCATATCGATTACCTCTACGGTTTGGGACGCAAGGTTGTTATTTACTATCACGGCGGAATTGAAAAAGGCGATATTGCCACAATAAAATCTGACGATATATCTACAGAGGGGTTCGGGGACTGGGAACTTGTTGTAATTGAGTCATATAAACCTACAAAAGAAAAAATCATCTCAAAATCTCAGCCCCATGACAGCGATTTAGGTTGGTACAAGCAGTACAATCTGTATTACTACGGTGCGGAAGATGTTAAAATCAGGGTTGACGGCAACTATATGCCTTTGGAAGATGCTATTAAACAAGGCAAAATTTCAATGTCTGCTATTATATCAAAAGCAAACCAGGATACTAGAGACGGCATAATCCCCGAACTTATTTACAAAGACGGCGGAAGTCAGGTGTACAAATACCCCTATTACACAATAGTTAAATATCATACAATTGACGGAAATGATGATATGTATATAGGTACATCTGATATTGATATTGATGTGAAAAACAAATAGTTTATATAACGATTAATAAAAAATGAATAATGTACCTTTAATTGCTAAAAATATAAAAAACTACAATTGGAGGTAAATACATTGTTCAAACACGAAAAAATGCTTTTTCACCCTGTAGAAGTTGAAAGACCCAATCCGCAATATGCAGTACTTTTGCAGGAACAACTCGGCGGAGGAAACGGAGAACTTAAAGCGGCTATGCAGTATATGTCTCAGAGTTTTCGCATTAAGGACCCTGAAATTAAAGATTTATTTCTCGATATTGCTGCAGAAGAACTAGGCCATATGGAGATGGTTGCACAGACTATCAATCTTTTAAACGGCCATGATGTTGATGCAACAAAAGTACACGCGGGTGAAATTCAATCACACGTTATTTTAGGTTTAAATCCGGGACTTATAAATGCTTCAGGCTACTCCTGGACTGCAGATTATGTTACAGTGACTGGTGATTTATGTGCTGATATTTTAAGCAATATTGCATCAGAACAACGTGCAAAAGTAGTTTACGAATATCTATACCGCCAGATTGATGATAAAAAAGTAAAAGAAACTATTGATTTTCTTCTCAATCGTGAAGAAGCGCACAATCAGATGTTCCGCGATGCATTTAACAAAGTACAAAACAGCGGTTCAAACAAAGACTTTGGCACAACAAAAGCGGCAAAAATGTATTTTTCAATGTCTGACCCAGGCCCTAACGCTTTTGCAAGTGGCGAAACTGTTCCGCCGTCATTTAATAAATAAATTTAAATATTTTCTTATAAAAAACAATCCCATCTTTTCAACTATGAAAAGATGGGATATTGTTTCATTATAAAACATTAATTCATTCTTATGGATTACATATCATACATGGTTTGTACCCTTCATTTACAGCATCATTTAATTTGATTTGTTTCAAATTATTTTTATACTTAATGATGATACAGTGTTTTCGATGATATTTTTTTCCAGACGATGTTACATAATATGTACTCTCGGGATTTTTAGATGTTGATATATCGACTGTTACAGATTTTGACGGCTTTAATATAAAAGTGTTAATCACAAGAGATAAACCTAAAACACAGGCTATTATGCCGACTAATAATTTCCATTTATTCATTATGAAGAGTTTTACTTTAAATATGATTCCGGGATTCTTAATATAAAAGGAAAACTCATTTGCAAATTCTTCTTTTCTAATTTTAGAATAACAGGCAGAACTCATTTTCAAATCAGGATCATAGATGTGCCCGAGTTCATGACGCAAAAGAGCGCACTTATCTTCTTCAGAAATATCTGCATTTATAAATACAAATTTAAGGTTGTTATTTATATATAAAAAAGAGTCGTTTTGCTCAATTTCATTTTCAATCCGTAATATTTTTATAAGTTCAGACACAGATTCTGAATTACCATGTTTTTTATACTCAATAATCGTAAATTGATTAGATTCGATGATGCGTTTCAAATCAATGAAATCAGTCAATGAATAAAGTTTATTTTGAAGCAATACTTTATGTGCCTTTTGTTTAGGTAGATTATTTGTCATTGTTATCCTTTTTAATTCTGTCAACTATGTCCGTAATTACTTTTTCTTCTTCTGTTAAAGGCTTACCTGAAGTTATGCTGCCATATGCAGCAATAATAGCCTCTTCTAAAAATTCAGGATGAAGTCGTCTGTATTCAGTTTCAGCCACTGCATTTACCGTATGCTTTCCGATATCGTCAAGCGAACTGTAAATTTTTATAAAATCTAATAGTTCATCATCAATAACGACAGGGTATTCATTAATAGTTTGAATGTCTAATTCTTTTAAAATTTTATTTACCATACCATAATTAGATAAAGATATACCGTTTTTTAAAATAAAATTTATAGTTGTACGTGCAATATTTGTATGTTTCGAAAAATTTTCTATAGTATTAAATTTTTCTTTTATTCTTCTTCTAATTAAATCTTTATATAAATC
>JAZQDA010000028.1:0-5845 GCA_045546535.1 Clostridia bacterium
CAAAATCATAAGAGAATTAAAAATCGAGGGCGGTTGTAACGTTCAGTTTGCACTCAATCCCGACTCAAGCGAGTATTACTTAATAGAGGTTAACCCAAGAGTATCTCGTTCATCAGCACTTGCATCAAAAGCAAGTGGTTACCCTATTGCAAGGGTTACTGCAAAAATCGCAGTTGGTATGTCGCTTGAAGATATAACTATTGCAAACACCACTGCTGCATTTGAACCAAAACTTGACTATATTGTAGCAAAACTTCCCCGTTTCCCCTTTGATAAATTTGCAACAGCAAAAAATACTCTTGGCACACAGATGAAAGCAACAGGCGAGGTTATGGGAATTGGTTCAAATCTTGAAGAATGTCTTCTTAAATCTGTCCGTTCTCTTGAAACAGGTGTCTGCCATTTTTATATGTCTAAATTCGATGAAAAATCAACAGACGAACTCTATGATTACCTCACAAGATATCAGGACGATAATATCTTTGCAGTAGCAGAACTTCTTCGCCGCGGTGAAAGTGTAGATTCAATTCACGAAGTTACAAAAATCACCGCATATTTCCTTGAATCCATTAAGAAAATAGTTTCAATGGAAACTGAAATTAAAAATAATAAAAATGATGTTGAAATACTTAAAAAAGCAAAGAAAATGGGCTTTTCTGATAAATTCATTTCGATTCTCTGGAACGAAGATGAAATTGAAGTCTATAATCTTCGCAAATCAAATAATATTTTCCCTGTTTATAAAATGGTAGATACCTGCCATACAAACGCATACATTCCTTATTTCTACTCATCATATTCAGACGAGAACGCATCAAGACTTTCTGACAAAGAAAAAATCATTGTTTTGGGTGCAGGTCCTATCCGTATCGGTCAGGGTGTTGAATTTGACTATTCAACAGTTCACGCAGTATCAACCATTAAAAAATCGGGTTATGAAGCAATTATAATCAATAATAACCCTGAAACAGTTTCAACTGACTATACCACAGCGGACAAACTCTATTTTGACCCGCTCACACCCGAAGATGTTATGAATATCGTTGAGTTTGAAAAACCAATCGGTGTTATAGCATCGCTTGGCGGACAGACTGCAATAAATCTTGCCCAGCCCCTCACAGACAGAGGTGTTAAAATAATCGGCACCGACACAGAAGCGATTGAAAGAGCAGAAAACCGCGACAGTTTTGAAAAAATACTTAAAAAATTAAGAATTCCTCAGCCTCAGGGCAGAGCCGTAACCAAAATTGAAGATGGTATCAAAACCGCATCAGAAATAGGATACCCCGTACTTGTACGCCCGAGTTTCGTGCTTGGCGGTAGAGCAATGCAGATAGTAGCAAACGAAGAACAACTTCGCCTTTATCTTAAAACTGCTGTTGAAATTGACGAAGATAAACCCGTACTTGTAGATAAATATATTTCGGGTAAAGAAGTCGAAATAGATGCAATCTGCGACGGTAAAGATGTATTTGTACCAGGCATTATGGAACTTGTTGAACGCACAGGCGTACACTCAGGCGACTCTATAAGTGTATATCCGCCTTTCAGTATTTCCGAAAAAGTTAAAAAGACAATACTTAAATATACCAAAATGCTCGGTCTGGGCATCGGCATTATCGGTCTTTTCAACATTCAGTTCATTGTTGATAAAAAAGATAATGTATATATTATTGAAGTTAACCCACGTTCTTCAAGAACTGTACCCTTCCTTTCAAAAGCAACAGGATACAGCCTTGCTGATATTGCAACTGAAGTTATAATGGGCAAATCATTAAAAGAGCAGGGAATAAAGACATCATACTTAAAAGAAAAACAGCGTTGGTATGTAAAAGTTCCCGTGTTCTCATTCAATAAAATAAGAGGACTTGATGCTTATCTTTCACCTGAAATGAAATCTACAGGCGAAGCAATAGGCTATGATAACAAACTCAACCGTGCACTTTATAAGGCTCTTCAGGCATCAGGAATGACAGTGCAGAACTATGGTACAGTATTTGTTACTATTGCAGATAAAGACAAAGCGGAAGCACTTCCTCTTGTACGCAGATTCTATAATCTCGGATTTAATATTCAGGCAACAGAGGGTACTGCTAAATACCTCAAAGAAAACGGCATACGCACTCACGTTGTAAGAAAACTCAGCGAAGGCAACGAAGATATTGTCGAAGCACTTCGTGGCGGATATATCGCATATGTAATCAATACACGTGACGAAGGCTCAGTGGGACAAGCAAGTGATGGTTATAAAATCAGGTCATGTGCTATTGAAAACAATGTAAATATCTTCACTAACTTAGACACAGTAAAAGTACTTCTTGACGTACTTGAAGAAACCACACTTACAATTTCTACAATAGATGCCTGATTTTCGTTGACATAATTTTTAATTTGTGTTATATTAAATTTGTAAAGATTCTTTGTAACTGACGGAAGCCCATAGGGGCGATGTGGAGCACCACAAAGGAACAAAGAAGTATATTAAGCCGACCGTCTGGGCACACATTCCTTTGGGTATGTGTGCCTTTTTAATTAAAATTAAAAGGAGAATTCAAATGAACATCTACAAAAACAGTCCTATTTCAGAACTTGTTGAAGGTAATTCCTATGTTGGAAGAGGTATAGTCCTCGGAAAAACCCCCGACGGCAAAAAAGCATGTAGCGCATATTTTATTATGGGCAGAAGTGCAAACAGCCGTAACCGTATTTTTACTAAAAAAGACGGAGCAATATTCACAGAACCTTTTGACGCATCAAAGGTTGAAGATCCAAGTCTTATTATTTATGCAGCAATCCGCTCATATGAAAATAAACTTATAGTAACAAACGGCGACCAGACAGATACAATATATGACGGTTTAAAAAATGGCGAAAGTTTTTCAAAAGCACTTACAAAAAGAGAATTTGAACCCGATGCACCGAACTTCACACCCAGAATAAGCGGTATGATTACATTTGAAAATAACGACTTTACTTATGAAATGAGTATTTTAAAAAGTGCTGATGAAAAGGGCAGTGCTTGTAACCGCTACACATTCTCATATCCATCAATAAACGGTGCTGGTCATTTTATTCACACCTACATCTGTGACGGTAACCCAATCCCCACATTTTGCGGCGAACCTGAAAGAGTAGAAATGACTGATGATATCGATGCATTTACAGACTCACTCTGGAATAGTCTTTACGCTGACAATAAAATTTCTCTCTATGTCCGCTATACAAATCTTTCCGACGGTTCATTTGAAGATAGACTTATAAATAAAAATAACTAAAAGGAGATAAACTTATGAAAGAATTTGAACTTAAATACGGTTGTAACCCCAATCAGAAACCTGCAAAAATCTTTATGCACGATGGTTCGGAACTTCCTATCGAAATCCTTTCAGGTCGCCCTGGTTTTATAAATTTTCTCGATGCATTCAACAGTTGGCAACTTGTAAAAGAACTCAAAGAAGTTCTCGGTCTTCCTGCAGTAACATCATTCAAACACGTAAGTCCTACATCTGCAGCAGTTGGTATTAAACTTTCGGATAAACTCAAAAAAGCATGTTTTGTAGATGATATCGATGGTCTTGACGACTCACCACTTGCCTGTGCATATGCAAGAGCAAGAGGAACAGACAGAATGTGCTCATTCGGCGACTGGGTTGCACTTTCTGATGTTTGCGATGCAACAACTGCAAAAATGATTAAAAGAGAAGTATCTGATGGCGTAATTGCACCCGGTTATACTGATGAAGCACTTGAAATCTTAAAGCAAAAGAAAAACGGTAACTATAATGTTGTAAAAATCGCCCCCGATTTTGTCCCTGCACCGATTGAACACAAACAGGTTTTCGGTATAACATTTGAACAGGGCAGAAACAATTTTAAAATTGATTACGACCTTCTTTCTGATGTTGTTACCGAAAATAAAGAAATTCCACAAAGTGCGAAAGAAGATTTGATTATTGCGCTAATCACATTAAAATATACACAGTCAAACTCTGTTTGCTTTGCAAAAGACGGACAGGCTATAGGTGTTGGTGCAGGTCAGCAGTCAAGAATTCACTGCACACGTCTTGCAGGAAACAAAGCTGATATCTGGCATTTAAGACAGCACGATAAGGTTTTAAACCTTCCTTTCCTTGACAGCGTAAAAAGACCTGACAGAGATAACACAATAGATATTTATATTTCAGACGATTACGAAGATGTTTTAGCTGATGGCGAATGGCAAAAATTCTTCTCGGTTAAACCAGAGCCTCTAACAAGAGAAGAAAAGAAAGCATATCTTTCTTCTATCACAGGAGTAAGTCTTGGCTCAGATGCGTTCTTCCCATTTGGCGATAACATTGAAAGAGCTAAAAAGAGCGGTGTTTCTTATGTTGCAGAGCCGGGCGGTTCTATAAGAGATGACAATGTTATTGAAACCTGTAATAAATACGGTATGGCAATGGCGTTTACAGGTATGAGATTATTCCATCACTAAAATTAACCTTTTAAGAAAGGACGATTACATATTATGAAAGTTATGGTTATTGGCAGCGGCGGACGTGAGCATGCCATAATAAAAAGCCTTAAAAAAAGCAGTGAAATAGAAAAAATTTATGCACTACCCGGAAACGGCGGTATGATAAACGATGCTACATGTGTAGATATTAAAGCAACAGATATTAATGGTGCGGTTGACTTTGCGCTAAGTAACGATATCGGCTTTGCAGTAGTAGCTCCCGATGACCCGCTTGTTCTTGGAATGGTTGATGCACTTGAAAACAAAGGCATAAAATGCTTTGGACCAAGAAAAAATGCAGCAATCATTGAAGGAAGCAAGGTTTTTTCAAAAGACCTTATGAAAAAATATAACATTCCAACTGCTTCTTACGAAATTTTTGATAATGCCTCTGATGCGCTAAAATATCTTGATGAAGTTAATTCTTCATACCCAACAGTTATAAAGGCAGACGGTCTTGCGCTTGGTAAAGGCGTTATAATTGCAAAGGATAAAAACGAAGCAGTTGATGCTGTAAAATCCATTATGGAAGATAAGGTTTTTGGCGAGAGCGGTTCTAAAATTGTTATAGAAGAATTTTTAGAAGGTCCCGAAGTTTCGGTTTTATCTTTTACAGACGGAAATGTTGTTATTCCAATGGTATCATCAATGGACCACAAAAGAGCAAAAGATAACGACGAAGGCTTAAACACAGGCGGTATGGGAACTATTGCACCAAATCCTTATTACACAGAGGATGTTGCAAAAGAATGTTATGATAAAATTTTTGTTCCTACCATTGAAGCTATGAAAAAAGAGGGAAGACCTTTTAAAGGATGTCTTTACTTTGGACTTATGCTTACCAAAAAAGGTCCTTATGTTATAGAATACAACTGCCGTTTTGGCGATCCTGAAACACAGGTTGTTCTTCCGCTTTTAAAAAGTGATTTGTTTGATATTATGAAAAAAGTTGCAGATGAAAATTTAAAAGAAGAAGATGTTGTATTTGCTAAAAAAAGTGCAGCATGTGTTATTATGGCATCTGATGGCTATCCTGTTTCTTACGAAAAAGGCTTTGAAATGAAATTGCCCGAAACAAAAGATTATGAAGAAATTTATGTTGCAGGTGCAGCTATAAAAGATACAAAGCTTGTTACAAACGGCGGAAGAGTTTTAGGCGCAACCGCAATAGATGATAGCTTGGAAGGTGCAATTAAAAAAGCATATGAGCTTGTTTCAAGAACACATTTTGAAAATGCATATTTTAGAAAAGATATCGGCAAGAAGGCACTTGCGGCAAAAAAATAAATTTGGCATATATAAAAAATGAAAGGTCGGATAACAAAAGTATGGTTTACAGATTATATGTAG
>JAZQDA010000029.1:0-66738 GCA_045546535.1 Clostridia bacterium
AGGTAGCCAAGTTTATACTTGATTTTCTCGACTATGCAGACGACAAAGATTTAATGATTGGTCACGTTAATGATGTAGTGGTGAGTGTATCGTTTACACATAGCGTAACGCATAAAAGAGTGACAATTCATATCCCGGGTGGCGTATTAATGCCAAACATTAGTCTTTTAATAAAGGGGGCGTAATAATGTACCTAATCGGTAGAAAAGATTTTCATACCAAAATTAAAGAATCTCCGATATATGTAGTGCGGAACACTTTAGATGAGGCTATGCCTTATGTAAAGGAGGAAATCCGTAAACTTATAGTCCAGTCGGACGATTCTTTAGAGGAAGGGTCTTTCTGTATGCTTGATTCTGCTGACGATAAAGGTAAGCCTTTTACTTATTATCAGTTCGATGTTTACGATACGGAGAGCAATAAAGCCTTTTGTAGATACGAAATAATAGAATTGGTTCCGGGTAGTTATATTTACTTGTAAGTAGTGTTTCGGTTTGGATATTGTTTATGGTGTTTCCTTAAAGAGTATCCAACACGAAATACTGTTATGGTATTTTAGAAAGAGGGTGTGAGAAACGAGAAAGTTGACCATTGAAGAAAGGGACAACCTTTCTAACAAAAAAGACCTTATAGGCGAAATTGCGTTAGTGTTGGCTCAAATGAATAGGGAACAATTAAAAGCAACACTTGACGTACTTATCGTATTAGAGGGAATGTTTGAAGAAAAGGACGGCAACCTCTACGATGAAATCGAAATTATGCCGTTATTAAAAGAGAAAGTTGAGGAGTATTGAAAATGGGACTTGAAACCGAGTGCTTAAAGGAAGTCGCAAGACTCCGAAAGGAAAACAAGGTTCTTAAAGAAATTCTCAAGGGGTATATGGAGTCGTTTGGTGAAGAAGGTACTGAATATTACTGCGGTATAGGACTTGTTTCTATCGATGATGTAAACAAACTTATAGAGGAGTGCTCTAAAGAAGGGTACGGAACAACATATGTTCTTTCCGGGAAAGACGATTTAAAGAAAAAGGAATTTAGGGATTATGTTTGTTTCGGAAGTTTCTTGAGGGATATTGCCGGATTGCATCAAGACAGACTCCCAAGAGAAGAAAGGGACTATAGTGTAGACAGAAATATTGAAAAGGCTATTGAATATCTTAAAAAGAATGGCTTTGAAGTATCGGTAACTTGGTGAAGAAAAATTAGATAGCCCTGCGTATAGAAACCGCCACTCTGTAAAGAGATGGCGGTTTTGTTATGGAAGGCTATGTGGTCTTTCAAAAATTATATTTTTTAAGGAGGGTTTTCTCTATGGGTTTTTCGATTAAGGAAAAAGATGGTTTATCTCTCATCAAAAGGTCTAATGGATTCTATGTAAGGTGTTCTGTAACAAACGACATCATCTCTACAAATGACCTCTTGCCCGGATGGGACGGCAACGTTGACTACATTAGCGGATATTTTAGAGTATCTGCAGAAACCGGGGGCATCATTTCCAAGAGGGCATCTGATGAGATGGTTCGTTGTGATGTTTGCGGGCGCTTCGAAGTGCCTAATGACGTTGCAGAAATCAACGGCAGAAAGGTTTGCACTCCTTGTATGAAGCGTAACTACAGACGGTGTGCGGACTGTGGGCGTTGGTTCAGAAGGGACTCCGGCTTTATTCACGATTATTTAATCGACGAAACAACCGACCCGGACAATTCTAAAAAGAATTGGAAATATATCTGTAATGATTGCAGAACTAACTATACCCAGTGCCGGGAATGTGGAGCCTTAACAAAGAATCCGCAGGACTACAGAGGGAATAAGGTTTGTGGTGCTTGTTACGGAAATGTCCTTAAGGGGTATCATTACGACGGGAATCCTACCTACGGGATGCCAATGTTGGGAAAGGAAACCCGTAATGGCGATATTCTTATGGGTATTGAGTTGGAAGCAGACCGTGGAGGTCGTTCTAATAAAAATGCCCGGATTATCGCAAATATTATGGGGCGTGATTATATCACGATTTGTACAGATGGTAGTATTCATAACGGATTTGAATTAATCTCTTGTCCGGCTAACTATAAATACCATCTTACAACCCTGCATTGGAAAGAGGCTATGGAGAAGTTAAAAGAACTTGGTTATGTAAGTCACGATGGAGGTTCTTGTGGACTCCACATTCATTTAGACCGGGAGTATTTCGGCTCTATGAAGAAAGACGAATATGAAGGTAAGTTCTTTGTAATCCTGCGTAACAATCGGGAATGGATTAAGTCCTTTAGTCGTAGGTTCTCTTATGGCTATTGCAAAATCAATGGCTATGAACACTCTTACGATGCAAGTGACGATACCATCGGCAAATTTCCGTATCCGCCCTCTATTAATTGGATTAACAAAAAGAAACAGTATGAGCGTCATATGGCGGTTAATTTCCAAAATGAAGCCACTGTTGAAATCCGAATCTTTAGAGGTACGTTGAACTATGAAACCTTTGTAGCCACCCTGCAGATGGTTAAAATGTGGGCGTACTTTGTAAAAGGTCTGTCTATGGATGGTTGTATTAACCTTTCTTTAAGGGACTTTGTAGCCCGGGCAACATCTCTTGGTTATACGGAGTTTATCAACTATATCCGTAGTCGCCACATTATTGACGACCCCACCCCTACCGGAGAATAAACCACCGGAAGTGATTACCGCCTATAAGGGCGACCATTAAGGTCGCTCTTATACACGGGCAACCATGTCCGAAAAAATAAACTATGAAAGGGAGTGTTTCTATGTGCGTAATTCTTTATGCACCCTCCAACACCGAAATTAAGAAGGAAAAAATCAAGAGGGCTTTTGAGGTAAATTCAAACGGAGCCGGGGTTATGTGGTATGACCATTCCGGGAATGTCCACTATGTAAAGGGATTTACTAAAGTTGACCAGTTGTTGAGATTCTTTAATTCTTTAGACAAATCTTTGCCCCGGGCGATTCATTGTAGAATTGCTACAAGTGGCAAGGTTTCTGAAGCAACTTGTCATCCATTTCCTATCGTGGACGATATTGAAAAAATGAAAGTTCCCTCTGGAGTTTCGAAAACCGGGTGCTTAATGCACAATGGGATTTTTAGTCATTATACGCCTAAAGGCGGTATGACAAGTGACCATTCTGATACTATGGAATATACAAGCAAGGTTGTGTTCCCGGTATTGGAGTTTATTAACAATCCCGGTGTTTTAAGACTACTCAACGAGATGACAAGTCGTGTTCTTTTATTCCTGCCCAAGTTTAGAATTTTGAAGTTTGGTTCTTGGGAGAAGGACAAAGAAGAAGGGTTCTATGCAAGTAATACCTCTTATGAAAAGCCTAAATATACCACATATTATAGGGACGATTATTATACTCGCCCTTACGAATGTGGTTACTATGGTTATCAAAGAGGAAATTACCCTACTTCAACCCCTTATTCTTATAGCCCGGTGAATGTCTTGGGTTATGAATTCGACATTTTAGTTAATGCAAAAGACGACAACGAGGCAGAAGAACTTTTTATGCAACTATTGGAAGATACATACGGCACGTTTGTAGAAGACGATGCGTTGTATGATTCTTTCCGGGTTCTTGACGATTCCAAAGGGTTATACGTATTCACCATTAAAGCAAAGGACGACTTTGAAAAGTTTATTCCGTTTAATGGAAAGCCTTATTCAGTCGCAAGGCGTAAGAGAATCTTTATTCCGGTTAAAGACATTTCCAAACTGTAAGGAGATTCGTTGAAAACTGCACCCTTCGGGGTGCAGATTTGAGCGAATCGCTCTATAAAAAATTAAGAAAGGAGGAAATAGACTATGTTAGGGGTTATAGTGTGCTATTCCCTATCAACAAGTCTAAACGTATCCGGGGACAAATTATATGAAATGGCAAGGAGGGATAGAATCCCTCTTTTTTTATTGCCGGAAAAGAAAAGTCCTGCGTCATCGTTTAGAACTGCGATAGAGAAGTTTGCATCCAAAAACAAACTTCTTATTGCGGATAGGGATATGGAAAGTCCGTTTATAGGTAAATCTCTTTATAAGAAAGAAGGCGGAGGGGTATCTCATATTGCGGAAGTAAGATTCAACAAGAATACCGGGGATATTACATTGTCCCGTGATGATGAAGAAGCCACAGAATTTTACAATCAACTTATGGAAGAATACTCTAACACCTTTGGAAAGATAATGATTAAAGAGATTCGAAACTCTATAGAATCTGCAATAGATTACTATGGGGGCATAAAGGTTCGCCCTAATGGTGGTGTTGTCTTTATCCCGGCAGATACTTATGATGTATGGCAACTCTATGAAAAAATGTTGAGTGAAAACGGAGTATCTTTTTTAGATGTCACATTGGAAGATACGGAGGGTAATAGAAAAGCGATATGGTTTGCTTATAACAACCACGCAGAGCGTTGTATCGACGATGAGTTAATTAGACTTAAATTGGCATCTACAGAATTTAATACTCTAAACGAAAAGACAGATAAAATCATTAGTGCCATTGAAAACCGGGAATTAAGTATTAGTAAGGCGAACAACCTATATCAACGGATAGACTACCTAAAAAGAAAGGGTTTTCGGTATGACAAGCGTTTAAAAAACGCTATCCCAAGTATATCGCTTTGCGACTCTATTATGGGGGCTTTGGACAACACATATGGAGACGCAATAGGCGATTATTATTGAGGAGGTATAAGAGTGTTAAAGCCCATGCACATTTATGTAGAGTATAAAGTTATCGTTCGAAAAAAAGTTATAATTGACGATAATGAAAGTGGTCTACTTAAATCACAATGCGACACTTTTAAAGCAGATGTAAGGAGTGTGATGGATAAAATATGGTTCAAAGATAAATTTGATTATGATAAATATTGGGTTTTATGTAATGTGTTAATAGACGAGGTATGAGGAAAAACACAGATAAGGAGTAGAAACGATGGAATATAAAGAATGTACTATCAAAGAACTTTATGAGCATTTTAAAATGCTCGGCAAAGAAAATTATAAACTTTATGTTGAGTGTCTTACGGTAAACGGAGATACAACCAACACTCGTATCATATTGAAAAACATTATCGTAAACGATGCACAAAAAAAAGTAATTCTGTAAAAATTAATATCATTTGGTTAAAACAGCCACACAGAGAAAAGGAGTGAGTATATTGAACACTAAATTAGACCCCGCACATATGCAAGATATATTTATCTTTGCAAAGAACGATTTTCTTAAATCGTATTCGTACTTTACCGAAGATGAGTACGACGATATGATTACGGACTTCTTTAAAAATAATTATACGTTTGAAGAAGTTAATAATGCTCTTACAATTAATGAGTGTTCGTGGCAAGTTCAACGTGCGTATGGATTATAATTAGATAAGGGGTGATAAAGTTGACAACAAAAGAAATGTTAAGGTGTAAGAGATGTTCATATCTTACAGAGGATGACGATGGTAATTGGGTTTGTAAAGAATGTAATAAGAGAATCGAAGAAATTTTAGACGAAGATTGTTATGTAGAAAATCCCGATTAAACAAATAAGCCGAGGCGTAAAAACCTCGGCTTTTTTTATGCCCATTTTTACCCTATTAAACGCTCACGTATTGGACGCCAGTTTCTAAAGTCGCTTACTTCAACGTATGCGTCCCCGGAAAACTTGGCGTCTATTTTTTTTACCTTTTTTTCGCATTTAAAATAGTCGCATAATATGGGCTTTATTTTTTCGTTCTTTTTAACGTCCGGGATATACAATACAGACGGAACAATATCTTTTGCGTTACAACAAATCAATTCATTATTACTTATCGCACCCCTATACACATATAGACAGGGCGTACAAAAAGATGTTTCCCTTATCTGATTTAACATTAATTGATATGCTTCCATACGCATAATATCGTTACTATATCCCGTCTTTAGTTCGCAGAATATTGTATCGCTATCTTTAGAAATTATAAGGTCTGGAGATAGTCTTATAGATAACGCTACTGGGGAACTATTTATTCTTAAACTATTTGTTACCTATGGTGGATAATTATGGTGGTAAGAAATATCTATAACCTTATACCCGGACTTATTACATATATCTGTGAAGTCCCTCTCTAAATCTACGTGTTTATACGCGAGGGGGTGTTCAAATGTTGAAAACATAGTTTTCTTTATTGCTATTATAAATTGAATGGAGGGTATCTTTAAGGAGGGTATCTGTCTTTTTAAGGTCTCTACATACTGTTGATTTATTTATGCTCATTAGTTCACCTATTTTAGATTGGGGTAATCCAATCTCTCTTAAAAAATATATTTCTTTGCTTCTTTTTGACAACCTTTTAAGCGCCTCCTCTTCTGCCTTCCTTATTTCCTCTCTATCTATATTTTCTATCGCAATGTCTTCCGGGCTTTTTGTATATAACCTATCGCTACCTATTAAACGAATCCTATCTACTCTGCTCTTTACTTTTGCACCCTACGCTCTTAATTGGTTAATTTCAAGGTGTTCTATTCTATGGATTAAATCATTAGCCTCGCCTTGTATCATTCCATAACCATTTCTTTCCGGGTGTTGTTTATTTATGATTCGTTCTCTTTCAATGGCTTCTGCAACTATTTGTTCTAAAGAATCCCTCGGTTCTTTTGAGCGTGGCATTATTTAACACCAGTGCTACCAAGACCGCCCTTCCCTCTTTTAGTTTCAGACAGTTCAGATTCACGCACGAGGGTAGCCCTTTCTATTTTGATTGGCATCGCTTGTGCAATACGGTCTCCTCTTTTAATGACTATCGTCCCTAAAGGCAAGTATCCGTATTTATAATCTTGTTCTACTAATGTGCCATCAATTAGAGAATACGCAGGGACAAGATTATTAACCATTGGTTTTGGCATAGCGTTCTCTAAAAGTATAATAACTTCTCCCCTATAATCATTGTCTATAACGCCTACAGAATTTGCGAAGCGTAACATCGTTTTAGCAGAGATTCCGCTTCGAGGGTATACCATAATACCATAACCTTCCGGGGGTTCAAAGGCTATCCCGGTTTTTACTTTCGCACACTCTGATGGTCTTAATATAACATCTTCGGCAGAGTATATATCAAAACACGATGCGTTTTCAGATTCGTATTTTGGTACTTTTAACCCGCCTTGCAAATGTTTAAATTTTATTTCCATATATCTTTCCTCCTTTAAAATCAATTTTGTCAATTATATCTTGGTCAATATATTTATTGAACAATAATTTTTGATTACTTGAAGCAGGGAATGTCCCATCTGGATTACGCATATCTTCTTTATACGCACCACATTTTACTATGTCATAATAGAACCATACCCACGATGGTATTCTGTTTTCATCTGCACCAGTAAATAACCACGTTAATAGAGGGGGGTGAAACCAAAAACTAATAAGGGAACTGAATGTTATTGCCTGTTCTTCTTTTTGACAGAGAATATCACCACCACTTATATAAATGTTTTTTACCAACCCATTCTCTATATAAGGCTCTATCTTGTAATATTGTTCTGCAATATAATCATATATATTTACCAATTTACCGCCATTAAAGGGTTGTGTTCCGGGGTTATGACACCCCGGACATTTCCTATAACAACCTTGTATATAAATTTCAAATGACTTATTCTTTAGAGAGAACTCTGTCCCGGCTATCCGAATGTTCACTATCTTTCTCCTCTCTAATAATTCGTAGTGTTGAATATCTTTTCCCGTTATTACAGAAACCGTTATGGGTAAACAAGAAGTCGCACTTTAAAATGGCAGAAAGGAAAGACAAATCTTCTGGCATAGCGACATCTACATACATATATCCGCAATTTTCTTTAATCGTTATTCCGAATTGTCTTGCGAATAAATGTGTTTCTATTGTCTTTCTATCATCGTCGTCAATTCCTAATAAAATTAGCCTCACGTTATCATCCCCAGTTTAATAAAATTTTCTTTCCGGGAAATCGTGTTCTCTTCTCTTTAAGTGCCAATTCTTTGTATTGGTAAGAAACCCAACAACCCTTGTTAGTTTATCTGTGATAGGTTTACCACAAATACTACACCTTTCTTCGTTGCGACCTACTGTAACGTGTCCATTTTCACACACGTTTAATACGTAGTTTACCGCTTGATAGATAACCCCTTGCTTTATAGATGTTTTAATTAAAGCCATTAAATCATCTTTGTTTTCTATCCTTTCTGCTACGTTTATGTGCATTATGGCTCCGCCAGTCATAAGATGGTCAAACTTCCCTTGTAGTAAAATGCGATTTAATAAATCTGTTTGTACCGTGAGGGGTATAAATTGGTTAGAATAAAATTCGTACTTGTCGTTATACCCAAGAATTTTATCTGCTTCTGCTAACTTAATCGCACTATTTTCAGAGGGTGTTTGTTCGCAATTATGGGGATAACCGAAGCGTTTTTCTTGTATCTTGTTTATGGTATTTACGGTTTCAAGAATATCTTGTACAAATTTCTGTCCTTCTTCTGTAAGAATATCATACCCAAGAATTTCAACTGCTTCGTTAATTCCATTAAGACCACAAGTGGAATATTGCTTCTTTAAATCCATAAACCCAAGGGTATATAGAGGGAGGTTTCCGTTCTTAATCCTTGTCTTAATCACGTGGCGTTTGATTGCGTTTACTTCTGCACACTTACCAACCATTTTTTCTAACTTATTCAAGAAAAGTCTTTTTGGATTATTTTCTTTATACATATTTGCTACATGTTTAGATTCATATGCAATCCTCGGTAAATTAATAGTTGTTACCGATAATGAGCCGATTTTAGTTCCTCCTGCACCAAAGGTGTTAAAGTATTCGTGGTCTGCCTCTGAACGCAATCTACAACAACTACTTAAAGTAGATGTGCTTCCTGCATAGAAATTCATCCAACCATACTTTAAATTCTTTTCGCAAACAAGTTCAAGGAACCCTTGGTCTTTAATATCCCGGGTATCATCAACCGCAAAACAAGCCGTAGTTACCGGGAACGTGCAGGGCGTAACATCTAATGTTTCGTTCATTACATCCATATACATAACTTGTAACTTCATTACTGTTTCTGGATTAGGTTGAGAACCGTCTGGGAATCTATATTCTCCACACATTTTATCCAAGAAATTGTAATCGAATAAAGATACGTTTGTAAACGCAGACTGGTGTCCACCACGGAAAGGTTGGTTTACAGAATAAATAAAGGACTGAATCTGTTGTTTAACATCTGCGTCTGTAGTAGCACCAATGGGTATTTCCCTATCGTAAAAGTAAGACAAGCAGATTAAGAAGTCTGCCAGTCCTACTGCACCCGCAACACTATTACTTGCATACGTTACAAATTGAATCATTTGATTAACATATGAGTTCAAGTGTTTTGGTGGGAGCGAGCGTATCTTATTAACAAAAGGCAATCCGCTAAACACAACATCGAGACAACTAAAATTGAAACAGTATGGTGTTGTTGCGAATTTATGGAAATCGTTAATATAGAAATCTTTATAGAATTGGTCTCGGCACAGTGCCTCTGCCTCTTCTTTTCCAAAGAGTTTCTTTCCGTATTTCCATAACAGATAATATGCGTTTACACGAAACAGGGGTTTTGGAACCTCTGCTTCATACGCAATAATAGAGATGTCATCTACGTTTGCATTACTGTCCACAGACACGTCTGCAGCCGCTTGGTCTGGTTTACCGAAGAACTTTTTAGAGAACGCAACCATATCGGTTTGTTTCCCTATACCATCAAGAGTTGCTAAATTGTTGTAATTCTTTCCGATAGTGAGACTTTCCATAAATTCATCAAAGTCTTTGTCGTAAGAAAAGTTAATTAACATTACTGTCGACCTCTTTCTCTTCCTCTTTTGTTTCTTCTTTGTTTTTTAATTGCTCTTTTATCCATTCTTTAAACTGTTCAACGCCAAAAATGGGTACGCCCCTTGCGATATGACCATCTATCATTCCCTTACAAGTAAGACACAAGTCTTTACTATCGTTTCGATAAATGATTATCTTGTTGTCATCTATGTAAAGGTCTTTAATATCTTTGGGGTCTTCGCTATCACGAGGGACAATTCTTGCACGAGAACCGGGCTATACGATTCCATACACACGATACACTTTTTGATTAGTCACTTTGTCGATGTAGGAATCTACACCATATCCTTTAATTTCAATAGAGCGACTTGGTTTTTCTGTAATTATTGTTATCATTTATATCTTCCTCCAATTTTGTTTGCAGTCTTATATTTAACTGCAAAATAGAAATTACGTTTTCCAAATTCTTTCATTGCAACTATTTCTGAATCATCTTGTTTAAACCATTTAACAAGCCCTCCGCACCTTTCAGAATTTATTTTAAGGCGGTTTTCTGGTAGGGTTCCCTCTTTACATAGAGAGAGGAACTCTTCTTCTGTAAGAATATAACAGAGGTGTTCTATCTCTTTTACGTTCCACGGTTTATTATGTCTAATCCCTACAACGTATGCGGGCAACTTTTGTCTTGACTTTACCTCTACACGAATAAGTTTATTTCCAAGACTAATATTTACATCTCCGTGATATTCTGGTGATTTTGAATATTTAGAACCACCAGAAAGAACAACCCTTTCTGCGGGTATACCGTTATTATTTAGAAACCTTTCAAGTTGTTTCTCTGTCGTGTAACCCCTCTTCTTTGAGTTCCTTCCCCTTCTCTGTATCGGACTCATTTCCGACGATTTTATCTTTGTCACTGTTTTCGCTCACCACCGATTGAGGAACTTTAACAAATAATCCGCAAATACATTTGCCATCTACACGATAGTTCTTACACGGACACATTGTATCTCTGTCTTTCTTTGGTTGGCACGGACAATATCCACCACCTTGTAACAACGCAGTAAGTAGGTGTTCTCTTGCAGGGTCTTTTGGATTAAACATATCTCCTTCTTTTGGAATCATTAATGTATGCCACGGAGTTTCTAATCCAACACCATTTTCTGTTCCAATAATTTTATACTGCATTGCTTTTTCTTTTAGTTCTTGAAGAAGTCTCTCAATATACCATAACGCCTTTTGTACATCTTCAAGACCGTTCTTCGATTCGTAACGCCAGAGATACTTGATTACGTTGCTCACGCAAACCGCCTCAAATGGTGGTTTATTAATGGTAGCCGCTTTCAATGCGTCAATACACTCAATGCCCGCTTGGTTGTAGTGTGCGGGATGGTTCACGTTATCATCCATTACTTCTTCTCCTCCAACTTGGTTTGGTAGTTGATTATCTTTTCAATAATTTTATCAACAGACTTGTCTACTTTGTCTCCGACCGTTTGAATATTGGCGGGAGTGATTTGTTGTGCCACGACCATCTTGTAAATAGTGGCAGACGTTGGAACAAAACACGCTATCAAGAAAGTGGCAACGGTCATCTTCCAGATACGCATTATGCCATTCTTCTCCTTATCGGTTGGATACTCATTAACCCATATAAATAGACCGACGGTTGAAGCAATCCCAAATAACATCGCCATAAACCCCGCACCGAATTTTATAGCATCTACAAATGATGCTACATAAAATACCAACGGACTGATAATCGGTTCGTTCATTAATCTTCCTCCTTTAATAAAAAGTCTGGGTTAATTACTTTAAACGAAATGTGGTGATGTTCGTTTCTGCAAACAATTCCTTCTCTTGGTTCTTTCCCATCACGATATTTACTTACTCCCTTTGCGTAATTTACAAGGTCTGCAATCTCCCACGGTTTAGGAATTACAAGTTCTTTTTCAAGTAAAGGAACCGGGGTTAAACTACAAAAGTCCAAATATTCTTTCATGTCGTTATACTTTAATCTTTTACCGTCGATAATTAAATTGAATGGAAAGAACATGAGTCCAGATAAATGATACTTATTTCCTTGAATAGACTTTCCTACAATTTCTCCTTGTAACACATAGAGACTGTGTTTAGAACCGAATCCCGCAAGACTTCTTAATACTTGTTCGATTTCGTACTTATGTGCCACTTGCCAGTAAGGAGAGTCATCTTCTTTAAGAATCCACTTATTCCGACTACATACACCGAACTTGCCGTCTTTTAAGAAGTAGGTCGCAGACGTACCATCCATCTTCTCCGTTACAGTAAGAGGAACCTCTCCGTTTTTAATTATATCGAACAAGAATGGCATATTCTGTATGCGCTCTTCATCCGTTTTCTTAATGAAGTCGGGGAAGTCGTCTACTGTTTTATGTTTGTTAATCCACCAATTACGTATGAACTTGATACGTTTAAATGGTTTCAACCACCACGGAAACTCTACCTTGTTCTGTACCGCTAACTTTTTCCACCACGCTTTTTCTTGTGCGGCTTCTGGGTCGTATTTTTTAATGCCAAGAGTCTCTGTAACATCTGCTCCATCGCAGTACGGATTAGTCCCAAGTATAGATAATGGCAACACTAACCCTTGAGAGACTTGTCCGCGGAGTTTGATAGTCTTCACACGGAACTTGTACTTACGCATGAATTCAAACTCTGGTCTGTCTGGTAATACGGAATCAATCTCTACGTACACCACCAAGTCTCCGACTTTAAATCCATCTGCCTTGTTTACGATACATTCCCAACCATCAATGATGGCGACTTCGATTCGGTCTGCGTTTGGGATTGGTCGTAATTCCTTAATCTTTCTTATTGTTGCTAATTTTCTCAAGCCCAATTCCTCCCTAATATTGATAATATATTTAATGCGTGTTCTCTCGTTTGCGGAGGGGCGTCTGGAATATAGAATACTATCATCTCCGCCGCTTTATGAATTACTTCTACATCGTTCATGTTTGGGTCTACCGGATGTCCGCACATTCCGCCAATCATACGAATAGCAACCGGGTTTAAAGATAATACCGCATCACGCAACATCTTCCCTATCATCTTCTTTTTCTACCCTATCTTTCGTATAAGACCAAGACTGACCCGCCTTCTTCTTCGGACAATAAGACCCGTCCTCTGCTTTTCCTTTAGGTTCTTTTGGTTTTCTTTCTTTGCGTTTAGTTATTGCGTTTACGAACATTTTAAATATCTTTCGGTTTGTATTTTCGCTAATGGTTATATTGTTAAAGTCAATCATCGTATCGCCCCCGATATAAGTAGTTTTATAAGAACAGCAACCAAAATTAACCATGTTGCGACTGCAAAGATTGGATAACACTCGTTAAGGAAGTCGCTTACTTCTATTAAAAACCTTCTCATTAACTTGCCCCCCTTTTACATAGACCCATTGTTCTATATCCACAAGACGAACATAAGAAAGAATCATCTTGGGCAGGGAGAAAGACTCCTGCTTGTATCCCGGTCTCTACATTGTCGTATACGTTTTTATAGAACTCTATGTCTTCTTGAGAAATATCCTTCTCGTCTATTACAAAAGAGTCGTGTTTAAACATATACTTTCCAGTATCTTGGTCTTTATACTTCTTCCACTTCTCTTTAATGAATACTATTTTGGTTGGAAACTTTCCATACTTTTCGGAATATGCCCATGCATATGTCGCCATATTACACGCATATGATTTACTATCTGCCATTCCGTTAAGACCACGACCAAATTTATAGTCTATAATAATTCCGTCTTTTGTTATAGCGTCTGCAAAACATAGTATTGGAAACAGCCCCTCTCCACGATTAATGTCAAACTTTTCCTCAACCAATTCGATGTCATATTTACCGTATACGTTATCGAAGAAGTCTACACACGCCTTTAGTCCTTCTTCTAAAAGGTATTCATATGAATCGTTTTTCCATTGGTTTACTTCTTGTGATAGTTCTACCCACTCAAGAGCAAACGCAGTACGAAAACTATCTTTATCTAATTTTTCTCTATAGAGGGCTTCTATGGCTCTGTGCATAGCAGAGCCATAAGAAGTCATTGCATAATGAGATGGGTTTTCTATACCGAGGATTTTACTGAAGTATACTTGTCTACCACAAGTTCTATACGATTGGACTGTGGATGGACTCAAGTGTTCAATCATCTTTATCCTCCCCTATAGTCTCTAATTCTACGTCCCACCCTTTTGACTTTAAGAATTCAACCATATCTTTTAGGTCGTCATCTTTTTCGTATTTGATTATTGGAGAACTATCTTCTGGTTTTCCATTCATCTCTTTAAGTTTTTTATTTACCAAAAACTCTTCTTCAAATTTTTTCTTTAAATCGTCTTCAACTTTAGTAATTGCCACAGAAATCATTTTAGCAGTCTTTTCCGCACCAAATACGTCAAACGACTTGTCAATAAAGTCTCCAAAGTTATTAATGTCAATAAGAGTCTTCGGGTTCTGTTCAATCACTGACTTTAAAATGCTGGCGACAGACATCGGGTGCATTTCGCAAAACATTTCTGTAACCTTTTCTGCACCATATTCAATTTCTTTTTCGTCTACTTTTTTCTTTTCTTCTTCAGTAAGGGAATCGTACATTGCGTCTCTCAATTCTTTAAGTGCCTTAATTGCTTTTAAATTCATCGTTTTGTCCATTCTTTTCTCTCCTTTACACTGATTTAAAATTTGTTTCATTTGCATCGAATACATACTCAAAGTCTCTCTGTCCACACCGTCTGCGTCCCTTTAAAATTGCAAGGTTTACGTGGTCTTGCAATCTTGCTTGTTCCTCTAAAGACAGCGAGGGGTTTTCGCCATCGCGCCACATTCCTAATACCCAATCTGCAGTTGCTTCTATATCTCCGCCTCCTTTCATCTGCGTTAGGTCTGGCTTTTCCCAAGGTCTACCTTCACGATTTAATTGTGAAAGTATAACCGGGATAATATTGAGTTCTTTCGCCAGTGGTTTAAAGGAACGTACCGTTTCTGACATTACCGTGTACTCTGAAGTACCCGGCATATATTGAAGATAGTCTACGATAATCATATCCGTAGGACTATCGAACACCATTGTATTTGCTATATTGATATATGTTCGTATATCTTTTATAGACAAATTGTTTTGGTCTACAATTAGGAGTTTCTTGTTTAATGCACGTTGTACTGTTAGTGCCATTTGGTCTCCTTCTTGTAAAAGTTTTTTTACTTCATCTTCCGGCTTGCGCATAAACATTGCAATTAATCGTGTGATTAATGTTGCCCCAGACATTTCCATTGAGAAAAATATTACGTTCTTTTTCTCTCTAAATGCGGCGTGTAGGGCAATTTGGTTCGCTGTAAACGTTTTACCTACACCGGAATATGCGGCTACTATAACAACTTCTGATTTAAGGAACTTGTTTGTGCTTTGGTCTAAATCAAAGAACCCGGTTCCAATCGTTCCATTTGACATTAATTCACGGAACTCTGTTACACACTGTAACGGACTCTTAAAATCGTTTACTAACGATGTCTCTGTTCGTGTTCCGTTGGCAATACTAATAATATCTCTCGCATCTTTGCCCCATCGTTCTGCAAGTTTCTCTGCAATCTCTGAACGAATTAAAGGGTTTGATACTGTTGTAAGGTAATCTATTGCATATTGATATTCAGTTTCTCTATCCGGGCATTTCTCTATACCACGCATACAACACAACACATCAATATGCTCTGTAGGTAGGTCTGCAATACTTAATCCTGCTACGTGCAAATCGGAAAAGTCCTTGAACCCATCCGGGATTTCAACAATACGGACATTAAGATTAGAGCCATACTGTTTAAACTTTTCACGTAGTTGTTCTATACGACCCTGCCCTGCTTCATCATTGTCTGGTGCAAGCATTACAGTAAATTTCTTATCATACTCTTGTAACTCTTTTGCAAGTAGTCTAATATGGTTCTGTGTTAATGTCGCACCAGTATATCCAACACACGGAAGTCCTTGATTGTCTGCACTTGCTACATCAAAGTAGCCCTCGCAAAGATATATTTTTCCTTGCTTGTGCATAATCTTTTTTGCCCTATCAAAGTTATAAAGAATGTCGCCCTTTGCATAGTATTCGTTATTTTTGTCGTTGATATATTTTGGAACGCCATCTCTAAAATTGCGTTCTGCGTGGGCTACATACATTCCGTCTGCATTACGAATCGGAATGGTTATACTTCCGTGTTCTTTGTTAAAACCATATCCAAAGGCTTCGATGGTTTCTTCTGTCAGATTTCTTTTATTTAAAAGGTATTCCTTTGCGTTATCAACGTGCAGTTTATACGAATTGCACAGACTTTCTTGTTCTTCAAAATATGACTTTGCCCTTTGGTATTCTTCGTTTCCTGCATAATCAATGTCATATAATTCGGCGAGGTCTTCTAATGCTTTTGTAAAGGATACGTGATTAAGATACATATGCAATTCAACAATAGAACCACCAATACACTCTTTAAAACAGTACCATTGTTTTGTAGTACAAGAGAATGTATCTTCACCATCACCGTTATGAATTGGGCAACGGCATCTATATCCTCTACCAGATGGGTGTACCCTTATTCCGTATTGGGTTAAATAGTCTGGAATATCACTACGGAGAATGATATTGTCTTTAAGTCGCAATCAAATCACTCCTCTTTCAACTCCAAGTTACCAAATATAACCGGGGCAACCTCTTTTAGTTGCCTTAACATTTCTTTTGCAAGTTCCCTAATTTCCCATTGAGAACGTGGGTTTGTACGCAATTCAATAAAGTGTAAAAGTTCTCTTGCGTTCATAGTTACAACGATGTTTGTTTTTGTTGCGTTTGGCAGAATGTATCTTGCATCCTCTTTTTTAATGCCACTTTCAACCAAGAACTTGTAAAAGTTAGTTGTTTGTTCCATATATTCAATATACATTTCACGTAAAAGAGACTTGTCTCCAATTTCTTTAGGCGTTACAAATCCAAACTTTTCTCCGTTTACATATCTCTGCGACTGTTGGCTATATGAAGCAATTCTATGTCTAACAAGTTGGTGAGAACACGCACGACTGATTCCCTCGATAGAGAATGTGAAACAACAATGTTCCAATACGGAACCGTGTCCTTTTTCTACCAGTCCTTTAAGTAACAACAACGCTTTGTCATCGTTTACGTTTTCGTGGCTTGGTGTTGTCATAGGAGTCTCTCCCCAAATATCTGTAAATCCCTTATCCGAATAGCATACTCTTGCAGAGCAATATGCCTTATAGTCTGCGAATCTTGGATAGTCTACCAGTGTTACTTTCATACTGCTACCTCCTCATTGTTAATAGATGGCATTACTGAATTTAATCTACTAACCGCTATATCAAAGTATTCTTTGTTTAATTCACACCCAACAAATCTACGATTAAGATTGAACGATGCAATAAGGGTTGTGCCACTACCAACGCAGGGGTCAAATACAATGTCGCCCGGATTTGAACTTGCGAGTATAAGTTGTTCAATTAACTTCAGTGGCTTTTCTGTTGGGTGAACTTTAGAACGACCACTTGGGAAATCTAAAACACAGTTCTTACAGTGTAAATTAAATGTCGCCTTTGGGAACTTTCCATACACGCAGAACTCTACCCCTGACAACCAAATCTTATCTCCGTTCATAGGGGATGGATTCGTCTTTCTCCAGATAATCACCCTTGTTGACATACCGTTTTCAATCATAGTTTTGCGAATATCGTAAATGTGTTTAGTTCCGCAAAAGATATAAATACTTCCAGACGTTACACGGCAAAGTTCATTTGTGAAGTCGATTACGTTAAATGTTTCAATATCTGCATTTCCTTTGTTAAGTTTCCTTAACCCATTAGAGATTCTTGGTTTCCCCTTTTTAATAAAATTTATTTCTCCATACGGAATATCCGTAACAGTAAGATTAAAAGTGTTATCTTCCACCCCTTTCATAAACTCCATACAATCTATGTTGAAAATATCCTTTCCATTCATCTATTACGCCACTCCTTCAAAGTATTCTTCTGTCAGCCAATCGAACTCTTCTTTCTTTCTGTCTAACTTTTCAATGAGTTCATCCGGGTCAAGGCTTGAAATCAGACTAAACATACTTGAATGAAAGAAGTCCCTAATCCTATCTCTCCTAACCCTGCCACGGATAGTAGAATCGCTTTCATCGAGGTAGTCCTTCACTGCACGAAGTACAATTTTGTTTGCAAGGTTCTCCCAGTTTTCTTGATTAAGTTGTAAGTTATTCATCTTTTACCCTCCTTATACGTACCTTTCTTCCATTTTCGTTTACAATAATTGTTCTGGGGTGCTTGTTTACGTAGGAATCTGGTCTTATCCCAAACCTATACGGAAACAATGGACAGTGATAAATTTCACAATCCCTAACCTCCTTTCTTGTTCCGCAACAACATTCAAGACATTTTGCTTGAATCGCTTTCGTATAGGAAATTGTTTTTGGGATAACGATTTTTACAGTCAATCTACATCACTCCTTTCCCATTCTTTTAAAATGTCTGTCAACATTTCTTTACTAAAGTCTTTATATTGTTTCGTTTTTGTTTTGCTAACTTTTCTTCGTCTTTGCTCGTCATATAGGGTAGCCTTTGGAATAATGTCCCATATCATTAACCCCTCGTGATTGTTGTCAGATAAGTAGTTGTATAGTACGGAAAGTAATGGTTCTGGTTGTTTCTTTAAATAGTTAAGGCAAGAGAAAAGCCTTGTCTTAAAACTCATATGGTTCTTTTTTGTATCCTTGTTTATGTAAAGTCTCGCAAGGTAATAACACCTTTTGTCCTTGTCAAGTGACAAGAATTCTTCTTTGTTTTTATAAGTGAACCCCATTTTATAATCCTCCTTGTCACGTTTTTCGTGCCTTTAAAATCAAAAAAATATTGCGGAAAGTCGCTGGCTCTCCGCCTTGCCGGGAAAATTATACCATGCCACGGAATCGTTGTCAAGCCCCGAAAAAACTTGTCATTTTGTCACGTAACGTATCCGTGTAAAATTTTATCGAGCATTGCGAGATATGAGTTGATTGCATTTTGTAAGCAACTCATCTATATAATTATCCCACCTTCGGTGGGATACCTTACGGTACTTTTTCTTTTTCTCTCTTTTCTTTTTCTTTGGTTCTTTCTTTTTCTTTTCTCTCTTTTTCTTTTTGTGCGACGTTAATCAGACCCCTTTACTTTCTTGTAAAGTACGCCTACTTTAAGGTTTTGAGAAAATCGAAAAAACTTTAAATAAGTCTGTACACAACTTATTGTTTGTAATGGTCTCCCCAGTAGGAGTCGAACCTACAACTACGGATTAGAAGTCCGTCGTTTTGTCCATTGAACTATGGAGAGATGTGGAGCCACGTATAGGAATTGAACCCATATCAAATGCTTACAAGGCATCCGCACTGCCGTTGTGCTAACGTGGCATTTGGAGCGGATAACGAGATTTGAACTCGTGCCTTTAGTTTGGAGGACTAATATGCTACCATTACACCATATCCGCATTTGGTAGCGGGTGTGGGAATCGAACCCACTTGGTCGGCGTATGAGACCGATGAGATAACACCCAGACCTCCCACCCGCAATGTGGCTGCGGTAGTAGGACTCGAACCTACAACGGACGCCTTAACAGGGCGCTGCTCTACCATTGAACTATACCGCAATGTGGTACTACCGAATGGACTCGAACCATTATAGGTCGCTTATAAGGCGACTATTCTTACCTTTGAATTACGGCAGTAAAAGGATAGGAGTGGGGTTAGCACTCCTATAATGAGGTGAACTTCTTGGCAGGAAGTTCTTGGCTTGGGTGTTAGGTTTCGAACCTAAATAATCGGTTTTAGAGACCGAAGTGTTACCAATTACACCACACCCAAATTGGCAGAGGAGAGAGGAGTCGAACCCCTAAATGCGGTTTTGGAGACCGCCGTTTTACCGTTAGAACTACTCCCCCATGTTGGTCTCCGTAGCAAGACTTGAACTTGCGACCACTCGCTCCCAAAGCGAGCGTTCTACCAAACTGAACTATACGGAGAAGTTGGTTCCGAGGGTAGGATTCGAACCTACGCATACAGAGTTCAAAGCACTGTGTCTTACCACTTGACGACCTCGGAATAAGAATCTATCCGTAGAAAACTCTCACATAAACTACGGATAGATTTAGTTAGTCATTGCCCTCTTATTTGGCTTAACACCACTTACGCCGCAAGCGAATTTAAAAACGCTTGGGCTTTTTCGGCAATCCATTTAGAATTACCATTTGCCAGTTTTTCTACCTCTTCCGGGTTTTCATCAAACAACTGGCGTAATGTTTTTCCTGCGTGAGTACCATACTTCAACTGAATACTACCGGGGTCGCTTGCACTATAGGAACTTGTTCCTCTGTTCCCATAAGAAGGACTTGCAGTAGTATCTGGGTCATCCCTTTCGGGAGATGGCAGATTCAATAAATCTTTGTAGAAGTTTTTCGTTGCACAAGTAACTGCCTTGTTGCAACCCTTATCCATTGTGTCTGCACCAGAACCTTCTACGGAGATAATAATATAATCTCCCGTATCAACGTCCATTACCATAAACTTTTTGGTTGCTTCTGTCAGTAAGAGTCGCCTTGTTTCACCGTCTTTTACCCCCATGTCATAGGAAACGGTTTTCTGCTCCGACTCTACGGGTACGGCAACCAGTCCTAATGCCTGCATCACTGGACGGATTGTGGTAGTCAATGTGCGTTCAGACAAGTAGTTATATTTCTGTCTACCCGCCTCCATTTTTGAGGCTTCTACATCCTTAACCTTTTCCCTCAACAAATGGATTTTTCTCATTACTGCCCATCCCTTAACACTTTTCATTTCTTCTAATGTCGGGTCTGCTTGAACAGTATTAGATTTAGTTGTTGCCAAGTTATTCCTCCTTTCTTCTACGACTTCAACTAATTTGGCATTGGGGTCTATCTCTTTAATGCGAACAAGTTTCTCTTTAGCCTCTTCCCAATTCATTAGTTTCTCTGTAGTGTAGTTTTCGCTTAAATGACCGTCCACATTTGTAGAAATAAGATATTTCATAAAATATCTCCCCCTTTCCGAAAATATTATGGCACAAATTGGTTGTCGTGGCAACCGGGATTTCGTGACAAGTCAATGCGAATATCGTTTCGCTTTTTTAATTATAAACGAACTAATGTTCAATGTCAAGGCAAAAAAATAAGCCCCGGAACCGGGGCTTTAAATTATTCACCTTTTATCTCTAATTTTAAATTACGTAATTCTTCCTCCAATTTGTCTTTCTTGTATTGAATGTAAGCCATTTTAATATATGGTAAAGAATCCGGGTTACGAATAAACAACGCAATCTCTTCTTGAATACCGCTATCAAGTAGTTCTGGTCTAATTATTCTCTTAAACAAATCATCGTTCGTAAAACCAGTTACCGTTAAAATAGCCTCTATGTAATCATCTAACTTCTTTATAAACAGTTGCTTTTCTGCACCCTCGTAGAAATTACGTCCAACGACCCCCCTATTCATATAATCAAATCCTGCCCTTTGTGCCTTGTCGGAAATTGAACGAATAGAGTAGTTCTTTTCCTTGATAATCTTATAAACCTCTGTCACAACTTTTGATACTGGTCTCCTATTGTTATCCATTTGCCACACTCCTTTCGTACACAAATTTTACCACAAAAAAACACTTTGTCAAGATTTCGTGACATTTATTTTATTTTCGAAATTCTTTTTGTCAGAAAGTTTCCCAAAACATTTGTTCGTTTGTGTGCAATAGATAGGTCATCTGCGTTTAAATTAACATACACCATTGTCATACTTGGTTTCGTATGCCCCATGATTCTCTGTAACGTAAATGCGTCGCCCCCATTACGGATATATGTCGTTGCAAAGATGTGCCTAAAATCGTAAGGAGTTAAATAAATACCCGATTTAAGTGCCACTTTTCTTATGTTATGTCGGAATGACAATGTAGTTATCGGGTCGCCCTCGGAAGAACAAAAAACATAGGGATTATTCCACGATTTTAACTCATACTGATGAAGTCTGCGTAATTCCCTTAACACATAATCGGATATTGGAACGGTTCTTGCAGTACGTGTCTTTGTAGTCTCTCCACGAAGGTGTACTTGCCCGCCACCAATATCCTCTTTTCTTAATTGCACTACCTCTGACGGACGGATACCAGTATCAAGAATAAATAGGCACATAGTATAATCACGGAGTCCTGCAAAAGTAGATTTATCTATAGAATTTAAGAATTCCTTGACTTTACATTCTTCGTAATTTTTAATGTTAAATGAAATTTTTTTGTAATTCCATTTTGTTGTGGGGTTAAATTGGGTCTGCCCAAAGTCGATTAACATCTCGTAGAACTGTTTATATGTCGATAGTTTCTTGTTGTAGTATGCGTTACTTATGTTTGGTCGCAAACATCTACGCAAGTCTTGTTCTGTCGGCATACCACTACACCCGTTGTGTAACTCAAGAAGTGCGTATTTATGCGACCTCAAGGTGGTTTTCACGACCCGTTTCTGTTCCTGCAAAAGAAGAAATTCGTTAATCATCTCCTCTGCATTATAGTCGTTTCTTTTGTTTAATCGTAGCGTTCTCATATTCTCTCCTTTCTTTAACACGAGGGCTTGAGTAAATGCGTTCACGGAGAATATAAAATAAAAAAACCAACCATACTGAAAACCGTATGGTTGGCACATTTCATGGCAGGGGCAGAAAGAATCGAACTCTCAACACACGGTTTTGGAGTTTTTCTTGTGTCCACTACAACCACACTCTCCTCTGCCATTATACCATAAATATTAAATTATGCAACTTTCTTTGCTTCAACAAAATCGTAACAGAAATATGTATTATTTTCTTTTTGTTGCCCAGTCCTAACAATGAGGACTTCGTTCTCTGTAACATAATTTAGTTTTGCTTGTAAAGTCCCTTTCGGATTCCAAAATATACAAGTCATTTGTCCATTTTGTCCTACTCCGTACATCTTTACCATTGGGTTTCCGTTTCTATCGTTAAACCTATCAACTTTATTTACGAAGAACAGTCTGTTATTCCCACGTAATAAAGATTTGTCATAATTAATAAACGGGTCTACAGTAGAAACTCCCAATACTTCTGACTGCATCGTACTAATAACATCTAACGGAGTATCATAATTATTTGGTTCTGGTGGTTCAGAAATCATTTGTAACTTTCTTGTCCACTCTTGTGCAAGTTTTGGTTTTGTAAATTGATACTTCATTATCTTCTCACGACACTCTGTTTGTCTTGCGTCTGCTTTCTTAAACCATTCGATATAATCAATCCCCCATTGTGGGTCTATATCGAAACATCCTGCCTTTACAAGATTTACGCAAACGCCCTTATTGAGATAAGGATTCATTTCTAAAAACTGTTTAAGTCCCGCAATCCCGTCTGTCTCTGGTCTTAAAAAATGAGAACCGCCGACACCCTTAATATACGAAAATCCTGCGATTAACTCTTTGTCTTTGTTTGTCCACTCAAAATAACTATTAACAATGTTAGGCATTTTAACCCTATATTGTTTTCTTGCTTCGGACAAATATTCCAATGCCTTTTCTTGGTCAATGTTGCTGTTGAGTAATGCGGTATAGAATTCTAACGGATAGTGTGCCTTCAAGTATGCGGTTTGATAGGCAGTATACGCATATGCGGCGGCGTGAGACTTATTAAACAGATAACTTGATTGTTTCTCCAAATCATCAAGTAATAATTTAATTTGGTTTTCATTTAACCCAACGTAGTTATCTCTTTGAGATAAATCTTGTACTAACTTATCCATCAAAGTTTTATCTTTACGACCAACCGCACGACGAATCATATCTGCTTCGCCAAGAGACATTCCCCATACCTTTTGGCATAACGCCATTACTTGTTCTTGATAAATAATACAACCGTTAGTATCTTTCGTAAAATCTTCTTGCCAAGATACCGTCGTGTTTTCCACATCAACGAATCTATCCGACATACCAGATTGCATTGGTGCGGGTCTTCCTAATGCAACGATTGCGGTTAAATCTGCAAGACATTGCGGTTTTACTCGTTTCATCATCATTCCAACCGCACTACCTTCTAATTGGAACAGACCGCAATTACGACCACTATTTAATAATTCATACGTGTCGTAATCTTCTGGGAGATTATCCATATCTGGTCTTTCTTCTTCTGGAATCTGTGCAAGAGTATTCTCTATCGTATCCAAAGTTTCAAGACCAAGAATGTCTAATTTTAAAAGTCCCATACTTTCTAAATCGTGAAAGTCATAATTAAGGTTGTACTGTGCCCCCTTCGAACCAGAGAACCTTTCTACTGCACAAAAATCATACGGGTCAGTAGTCATTACCACAACCGCACTTGCGTGAGTACCAAAATTCTGAATCTTTCCTTTGAATTCGTTTATTGTTTTTACAAAAGAACTATCCATCTTTTCTATTTCTTCCTCTGGCATAGATGCGATATTATCTTTTTCTTGTGCAGAAAACCCATGTGCATCACACGCCCTACGTATCGCCGCCTTGTCTCCCATCTTACCGAATGTTACGACTTGGTACACGTTTCCGTATGCGTGTTTAAGGTATTGGATAACGTCTTGACGTTTGCTTCTCGGCACATCCGTATCAATGTCTGGCGGCGTAACTCGTTCTGTGTGTGCGAATCTTTCGAAAATAAGTCCGTTTTCAATCGGGTCAATTTTTGTAATACCCATAAGATAGGCGACATCACAACCAACAACACTACCCCTACCGACGCCAGTACGAATACCACTGACATCACAATAACGCAACATATCAGAAACAATAAGGAAATAGTCAAAATAACCAACTTTTCCAAGAATGTCAAGTTCGTGTCTAACTTGTTCTATGTGTCTTTCATCCTTTTGCAAACCCCTCTTTTTCATACCATCCCAAACTCTCATACGAACCTCATCTCGTGGGGAACTATATGGAGATTTTGGATAAAAATTGTTCCCCATTTCTGGTTTAAAGTTACATCTGTCTGCGACTTCTTGCGTGGTATTTATTGCTATCTCAACCACGTCTTCTGGCAAGTACGACAACGCCTCTCTTACTTGTTCTTCGGAGTGCATATAATAATCATCTTGAACTTCATACGGGTGAACCTCTTTACCAGTATTATCATACCAAGTTCCATTATCAAATACGATATTTGGGTCGTCTTCATAAAGATAACCAGTCCATTTGCGTTGATACGTACCTTGCTCTGGCAAAGTATAATGAGCGTCAACCGCAACATAATACGGAATGTCGTATGTTTCTGCCAACTTCAACCATTCAATATTCGCCTTTTTCTGTTTCTCCATTTGGTTCGTATGAATTTCTATATACAATCTATCTTTAAATATGGGGAGCAAGTCTATTATCTTTGACTGACAACCCGCAAGACACGCAGTAGTGCAAATAAGACCCTCATTATATTTCCTCAATAATTCTAAATCAATACGTGGTTTAAAGTAAAAATTCTTTGTCGAATGTGCGATTGTTGTAATAATATTAAGATTACGATAACCCTCTTTGTTCATCGCCAATAAGATTATGTGTTGATTGAACTTGTCCTTGATGGTCACATCTGGCACGAGATAATGCTCACACCCCGCAATAAACTTTATCCCATACTTGTCTGCGTAACGGAATCCTTCGCCGCACCCACTCATAGTTCCGTGGTCTGTAAGTGCGATAGCACTTTGTCCTAACGCACTGGCGTAGGACAACATTGTTTCTACTGATTGAAAACCATCACGCAATGAATGGTCTGAATGATTATGTAATGAGATAAACAAGTTATCTCTCCTTTCTTTTTAAAATTAAAATGGGATGTTCCCAATATCTTCATATTCACGTTTTTGTAATTCTTCCAACTCTTCTAATGTTGGTTTTCTATATACAGAACCGCAATACTCGCACTTGTCTCCGTATAATGGGGCATTGCAATTCTTACATCGAATAGGACTTATGTGTGGTTGTATATAACTTACTTTTGTCTTTTCGTATGGAATTACAGTAACTCCCATTAGTCTGCCTCACTTTCTAACCAGTCTTTTATTTCATCTACGGTATGCCCACATTGTTTATACCAGTAATCAGAATGTTCGCATCTATCTTGAAATATCCATTCTGCAAGAGTCTCTGGGGTTGCAGTAATTGCTTTAAAATTACTTATTGGAAATTCTTGTATTACTTCGCCATCGCTATTTACAAGTTGAAGTTTTGCTTTTTTATTTAACATTCTTCATCATCCTTTCTTTGTGGTACTAATTTGATAGCAACCACCTGTGCTGTAATATTATTTTTATTCCATCCCTTATTAATCGTGTCGCAACGAATTTCTGCATAGTTACTCGTTTTAAAAAGTTTTGCATAGCGGAGGTGTGGTAAATACCACCACCCCCCGCCTTCAGAAACATATCCCGCAAACTTCTTATCTTTCTCTATGCGTATAGCGTACATAATATCGCCATTTTTATCTTCCCGAAAACCCTTGCTATTTTTTATGTCCAAAGCATCAAAAACATCATCTATTACAGACTTCATTACTGCATCCCTCTCTGTAATTACCCTCTAAAGAAATACATAGCAATTCTATATACAATATATAATGCCAACGCAATGAAACCATATTTAAAAACAAGAGTCACAAGCACTGTAGAAAGGGTAAAAATAGTTGCAAAAACATATACACAAATAGTAAGTAATTTATCTATCATTCATTATCTCCTTTCTTAATGTTCTCTTTACCTTCATTAACCACCACCACGGCATAACATAGTTGTTATGTTTGGCAGATTTCCATTTCATATAGCAGACCTTATCTATCTGCCTTATTCTCATTAATCTCCTTTTCATACCTCTCCCTTAATAATTCTTTTAATATCTTCCGTTGCCATTTGATTAAACGCCACCCATCTCGCATATCTAACCATTTAGCAACTTGTTCTGCACGATACTTTCTCATTTAATCCCCTTCTTGATAATGTTGTTGATACCATATTGCTTTTCCTAATACAGTATCTAATTGGTTGTATAGGTTCTCTCCACAACACGCAGTTGCCATTAAGTCTCTATGTGCCACTACATCTTCTCGTGGTTTCAACCCATATTCATCGCATAACCAACCAATCAAATATGCAAGACTTTCAATCTGTGCTTGTGTTGGTTCTGCGATTTCAAAGTTCCCGCATACGTGAACACCTATAGTATGATAGTTTTCTCCATATGCGTGAGAACCTATTGCCCAATCTGGGCGACCAATCTCTATCTATCCATTCTTACGGATTACATAGTGATAACCAATTCCTGCCCAACCCTATGCCTAATGAATATCGTGTATCTATTCGGCAGACAAATCATCGTCTACTTCGTCACCAGTATGGTGTATCACTATCATATCCGTAGTGTATCTCTACGACAGAGAATTAAAGTCAAGGTCATAATCTATAAATTTCGGTGGTATCATTTACATCACCCTCCCATCTCATGTCTATCGCCAATTAAATTATCGTTTTCACTCCTTACTAATTCATTTGCTTCTTTAAGTAAATCAACTGCCTTTTTAAGTTTTTCTGCATCAAATACTGCACAAAAAATTTCTTCTAATCGTTCTTTAAGTTTTCTATTCTCTTGTTTTAACTCTTTGTTTTCTTTTTTAAGTCTTTCATTTTCAGCCATTAAAATATCGTAATTTTTCCAAATGCCACCTTCGTCCATTATTCTCGCCCCCAATCATCTTCTGCAAAATCATCGTCTCCATAATATAACTCACGTTCCTTTTCTAATTGCTCTCGCAACTCTTTGTTCTCTTTTTTTAACTTTTTATTTTTTTGTTTAAAACCACGAATAATTTCTTTTAAATCTTCTTCTACAAAATTTACTTCAAACATTATTTTTCTCCTTAATAATCTCCGTATTGTTCACGATTCCACTCCTCGTGTTCCCAATCAAGTTCTTCTTGGTCTACCATAAATTCCAACTTTTCTCTTAATTCTCTATTCTCCTTTTCTAATTCTTCTATCTTCTTCCACGAGTCTCTCAACTCTTGTGAAAGAAATTCACTATCAAATGGTTCTAACATTGTTCCTCCTTGTAATGGATTAATCCACGTATATACTATAGGTGCATAACCAGTGCAATAATAGCCTGTCGTCCCGTTACCACAATAATTCTGTTTGGAACACGAATTACACAAATCTCTCATTTGCATATATGTTCCTGCCGTTTTAACGGTCATTTATCGTCCTCCTTGTTACCAGACTCATAAAAAATAAAAGGATTACACAAGTACAGGAATAATGCCGTAATGCACCAATGGTTATATGCGTTGTCTACAATGTATTTAATTAAATCAGTAAAGTCCATTTGTCACTCCTTTCTGTGTGTGGTTGTTTTAACCACACACGTTATCTTTGGACAACAAAGCGTACAGTTGCACAACCCACTTCCACCATTTTTGGGGTTGGCGGAACAGTGTTCACAAGGGTCATGTTCGTCACCCCATAAGGGTTTTAACTTTTTTTGTTTAAGAATCTCGCTATACTTCTTTTGCAGTTCTTCCTTTGTCATGGTTCACCTCGGTGTGGTTGTTTTAGCCACATTTCCCACTTCCTAACTTCATCCTCTTTTGGCAATGCGGTAATTTCTGCCCCCATCATCGCACTTGAATACGTTGCATTGGCAATCACCTTTGCTTTTTCTTCCGTTGACAGTGAGCAAAACCACTGTTCATTGATAGGTGGAATATTGTTTTTAGTATCTCCAGTACCGCCACAAATAGGACATTTCACTTTTATCACTTCCTTTTATGTGGTTTTTTAACCATCAAACTTAAAATTCCCATGTGCTTGTGCTAATACGATAATACACATTCCATGTTGCAGCAGTTTCATAACTACCGCTAAAAACGGCATACATGAAACCATAATATGCGTTTACCATTCTTTACTCCTTTGATGTGTGTGGTTGTTTTAGCCAATCCACTACATCCTCTTTGTCGATAAAATATTCAAAAGCATCGTAGGTTTTAGCATCGAGTTTTCCTGCATAATAAATTTCCCATAATTTTTCTGCCAACTGTTCCGTGTTGCAGGAACGCAGATATTCTTCGTTGGTCTGAATCGGAACCGCCATTTTTAATCCCTCTTTTTCACAATATTTTTCCAAAATACCGAATGTTTTCATATCCATTATTCGTGTATCTCCTTTAGCCATTCATAAATCACAAAACTACCATCTTTGCCATGATTTAATTCGTCTTTTATCATATCCCTTGCACTCATAACACCAAGATATAAATCGTCACCTTTCATTAAGTTGCAAATAAACTTTGCTTTTTCTTCCGTACTTAATCCATCAAACCATTCTTCGTTGGTAAGCGATTCAACAATTCCTGTGCCATGACATTTTTTGCACTCTACAAAGTAGCCACTATTCCCATCTTTTTTTAAAATCATATTTTCTGCCAAAACATACTGGACAAATCATGTTTCTAATCTCCCAATTTATTTGTACAAAATTATTCTTCTATACTCATCGTCAAACGCAAAACTTTCTACTTCAACAACGCCATTATAACAATCTTCAAACTCAATTTCGTAATCTTCTTTGCCCTCTTCTTTCGCTTTTTCGTATAACTCTTTTATCGTCATTCTGCCACCTCTTTCGGTTCTATGTATTTGTTGCAAGTCTTGGTAAAGTCTGAACAAGTATAAACGTGTTCCCGTTTACGCATTGCGACACCAGACTTACTGTTTATATTGCGTCCACATTTTATGTTGGCACAGTCACCGCCACAGAACGAATAGTCAAATCCCCATAACCGATTTGTTTCTACGTCGTCTGGTTTATACCACCAGTCCTTTTTATCAGTCATTTATCGTTCTCCTTCCCATAAAGAGACAGAGGAAGAAGGTAGTTACAGTAGACCCAATAAAGAGTCCGATAAAGAAGTTAATCATTCTTAATTCTCCTTCCACAAGATGAAAATTTAACAAATTCGTTTAATTCGTCTGGTGTCATATAACCAACGTGTCGTTTTTGTTCTTCGTGAATATGATTTTTCTTTGATTCCATAAGAATTAAGGTTGGCAACTCTGTCACATTAAATGTGTCGTAATCCTCTCTTTCTTCATACTCTAATCCAGTCGTTTTAAGAGACTGTTTCAACCCTCTACACTGAGGACACGACAGGGAACTAAACAAAATTAAATAGTCCAAATCTGCTTTTTTCATAAATACTTCTCCTTTCTGGTCTATTCAGCCACGATGAGTGTACCCTTTTCGTTGCCAACTGTCAACCGATATTTGCCAACAAGTCAACAAAAAATGGGCGACATTCGCCGCCCATTAAAAGTTAATTGTTAATCCCCCACCATAGAATTTATCTTTATTATCTATTGGTTTAGGTACACCAATCGCATGAAAAGACACGTTACGATTAAAGTTGTGCCGTAGTCCTGCATAATATCCGTGATTACTATATCCAAAATCTACACCCCATTTAGGTTGCTTCGGAATTAAAGATTTTGCGTCTATCTTAATCTCGTAACCCTGTTCAATTTGTACTTTACCCTTCTCAAACTTTACTTTTTCGTCTGGAAGTTTCTCAAAAGTAAAGGTTTTGTCGTTTACCTTTACCTTTGGGTTTACATTCTTAACTTCTACATCTGCGTCCTTTGGACTTTCTTTATATACATACTATACTTCTGTTTTTGTTTTGCCTTCTACTTGTACATATTCAGTCTTTGTTTTGGTTACTATTTTCTCTGGTGCGAAATGATAACCAACGCCAAATCCCACACAGAAACTCAAGATAATAGGCAAAAACTTCTTGATAAAATTCTGCCATATCATTCGTTAAGTCCTCTTAAATAAAATAAAATATCATCGATATTATTCGGACTCATATACCGTGCCTCTTCTGGCGTATAATCATATGTATTATTTGGATAGTTTTGCAGTTGATTTCTACGTGTTACACTACCAAATTGACCTGCGAAAATGTCATTTAATGTCATGCCTTTTCTACCAGTATTCATTAATGCATCTATATCCATAATATTATTTGGTCTTCCGTCCATTAACTATTCTATATAGTCTTCTGTGTCATATCCTTCTATTGCGGGGGTTCTCGGAATAGTATTATACGGATGATTCTATAACTAATTATATCTTGTATTACTACCAAAGTTTTGTCTATCAACTCTTGGGTAATCATAAATTTCATCTTGCGGATTTACCGGATTGCCAAATCTTCTCGCCGTATCTTCAAACTCTGGACTACCCTTGCCACCATCATAATAAATCATAACTTCACCTCAATAAATAATTAAAATAATAAAGGAGGCTCTCGCCTCCTTTATTAACCCTCTGCCCACTTCGCTAACTTAATCTATTGTTTAAAGATTTTATCTGCACGTTCTCTCTTTTCCTTACCAGAAAATGCCTTATTAGATTTGATTGCCCGCAATTCCTTACGGAAAACCTTATCTTTCTTATAGGCTTCTTGGTATCTCTTCCAAGCCTTTTTCTGTTCTGTTGTCATTCTCTCTTCATCGCTTGATAATTTCTTATATTTATTATAGTTAGCGTAAAAATCTGAAATTGACTTATACTGTGTTCTGTTCGTGGCAAATGTCCCGGTAATCAAATTAAATGGTTTCCAAACATCGTCTTTAAGTCCACCAACAAACGCACCAGTAGAGTCGTTCTTATCGTATCCACGAGCAATACGTTCATTAAAGTCTTGCGGATTAAATCCTTGTTTTCCTGCATCATATACAGTAGTCAAGTATTTGCCCAAGTTGGTTAATTGCTTCTAAATAGCCCAATCCAATTTCTTTGCACTCAAATTGATACCAAAGGTTTTCCAAAGAGCCTCTGTTACGTCTGCGGAGAAATTAGATGTTCTAATATCTTTCTACAAGAAGCCTAACTTATCTGCCATATACTCTGGAACAATGGCTTGCTTATAAAACGTATCGTAATTACCAAGACTGCCTATAGCCATATCAAATATTGCGGGCATAGCCTTATCCGGGGCAAAACTTTCTGCTATGTTTTTAAGAATATCAAGCGGTTCTGCCTTACCTTTCTTCCACTGCGAATACGATTTTTCAACAGAGTTACCAATCATTTTACCTAATACTTGGTCTTTCGGAATACGAATACCATTTGGGAAAATCCAGAAGTTTTCTTTTTCATAATCCGGAGCCTCTTCGTAGTCCTCGTCGCCCTCTCCTGCCGCCGCAATTCCAATAGCGAACGCAGAAATAAGAGCAGTCTTAAATATAAGTTCTGCTTGTAAACTACGATTCTTCTTGCCGGACATTGTAGTACCAGTGAGCATCAAATCCCAAGTATTTAACAACTTGTAAATACCCTATAAAGACGCATTAAAGAATGGGATATATCTATTTAATGCCTTGCCAAGAACACCGTGTTGTCCAAAATTAAGAGTAATATCTTTAGATACGCCTGCGGCATAAATGTCGTTCATTACCGCATTTGCAAGGTTTGTATCAACGCCAACCTTTGCAAGCCTATCTAATAAACCGGAATAACCCATTTTTGCGTTTTTAAATTCACCAATACGAGTACCGATTTCCAAATAGTCGTTAATCCTCTTATTGCTCTTACCGATTGCCCACACGGGGCTTACTGCAAGTTTCATAAGAGAGAACAATCTTCCGTTTCTTGTGTTCTCCCAAGCCTTACCAAAATCGCCACTCTTAATGTTTTTCATATCTATCCAAGCCTTTTGGGTGTCTCTCATTATTGCCATATTCGCCTTTCTAATTTCATTCCAGTTTCTTAAAGGATTAATCTTATCCTCGATAATATCTTCTATTCTTGCAATATCATCTACACGACCATTGTCACGGTTTAAAGTGCCGTATTCACCGTTCTGTTCAAGGTATCTCTAATACCATTCAGTATTGTTAGCCATTTGATACATACCCCAAATAGCGTCAACAAACGGAATGAATCCGTGTTCAGATGTTAAGAACGCTTCAACATTATCACGGAACAGATTTCTAAAACCAAAGTCAGGCACCATTGTTGCGGTATTACGGACTAATCCAGATGGTACGTGTGCAACTTTATCTAACATTTTTTGAATGGTTCCCATTTGGTCTACATCTAAAGACTTTAATGCAAGATAAATTTCTTTATCTGCAATTTGATAAAATTCGTGTTCGCCGTTATTGCATACGTAAATAATCTGGTCTCTATCACTTGGTTTGGTTAATAGTTTGCCATCTCTTTGGTCAACCTTAACCTTACGAAGCAAACCTTGTCCACGTTGAACAACGTCGCCGCTTGCCAAGTAGTCAATCTTACCCGCAATCTCGTTTACAAATATCTGTCCGGCTTTATTCCTTGCAGAAATAGAATAATATTCGGCAGTACGTTTTTGCATCTCCATAAATGGGTTTGCAACTTCACGCATAGATGTTCCAATCTTTTTAATTGGCGTATTAATATTTACAAGGGAGTTTGCGTTTACTATTGCGTTGAAACTAAAGTCCGTGTCGTCCATAACTTTGCTCAACGGAACGAAATTGGGGTCGCTCTCTACAAATTTATTAAACCTATCCTCGCTCATAATTCCGCCATCAACAAGAACGTGTAATAATGCGTGATTATATTTAACAAAGTCCTTTCTGTTCTTTTCAAACAAATCTGCTTTATTACTACTTCTAACTCTATCAATTATTTCTTTCGCTTCTTTCTTTGACATTTTCTACAGAATTTCTTTTGTCAATTCGACTTCTTCCCAAACAATGTTGCCATTAGTATCTTTTTCATATTCGCCCTTTGCGTTTAACTTTGGTTTCTTTTCCCAATACTTATGTTGACTCAAATCCTAAATACGGAAAGCGATACAATAATCTATAAAGTCTTTCTAATCCTCTTCGCCGATTTCTTTAATAATATCGTTTAACGCTCTTGTTCTCTTGCCGTTATACATAATACCTTCGGTAAGGGCGACATTCGCTCTTAAAGAATAATCTTTCATTACAACAAGTTTAACATATGTATCCCACATATCATACTTACGTGCGACTTTTGCAAGATAATGTTTGTCATTAAACAGATATTTAATTAAAGTATCTTTTGCCCAGTCTTTCCATTCTTCCCACTTTTTCTTTGGTTTGTTCAACTTTTCAATTCCGTTTATGCCAGAATAGTTAATAATCTTCTAATGGCTTTGATATGGAACTTTACGTGTGTAAGTAATCTTGCCATCTTTATCAACCGTCTTATCCCAGAAATTCAACCTTTGTTCAAAGTATCTCATCTTGCGTTGATTTTCTTCATTACTCTACGCAGACTTATCGAACGATACAGAGTAAACATCTTTGTAAATGTCTGTTACTTCACCCTTTTTACGTGCTTCGATTACTTTCTTTTTGGTTTCTTCCGCAGTAGCCTCTTTCTTCTTCTGCTTTTCTCCGGCAGTTAAACCAGTTTTAACTGGTTGTTTTGGGGTTGCCGCAGGAGTCTATTTGGTTGGTTGCTAAACCTTCCCGGGGTTTTTGGGTGTAAGAACCGTTGGTTTCTTTTGCGTACCACCAATTTGTCTCCCGGGTTTACTTGTAGGTTTTTGTGTTGGGCTTGGGGTCTATGGTGTCTACGGCTATACAACCGGGTTTGCATTTGGAGCAGGAGATATTTGGTTTCTGTCAAGAACCGCTTGAAGCCTATCTATCAGAGGCTCATAATCTAAATCACCCATAAGTTGCCCATTGTTACTAATTGCAGTTTTTAACCAATCTATATCGTTTCTTACAGAAAGATTTTTTGGTGCCTCTTTTGTTGCTTCATAATAAGACAAGATTGCCTCGATAAGGTTATTAAGATGTTCCTTATCGTCGTCGAAAAACATTCTATAAACCTCGCCCCTATCTATTTTTTGACCATCCTTTATTTTCTATATAGTGTCTGCAATAATAGAGTTTGCAACGTCCATTTTTTCTTTAACCACGTCGGTTATTGGCTTTTGCTCTTTGTTAGATTTAACATTTTCTTTTAATTTTTCTCTTTCTTCTTTCGTTGGCAACGGGTCAAACTTTTGTCGCCCACGCATTTTTCTGTCGCTTGAAACTCCGGGCATACCCTCTACAACAACAAAGTCACCAACATCTCTGTTTGTAAGACCACTATACACTCTTTCCTAATTAAACGGAACAGACTGATTTCTTTTCTCGTCTACAAACCTCTCCATTGTATCCCTTGCTTCTATCTCACCAAGCATACTTTGGTAAATTCTAAATGGAAGATTCCAGTCAACAGACTTTAATTTTCCGAGTGGGTCTTCTATAAAAAATTGCAAAATTTTACCATTTGTTGTTTTGGGAGCAGAACCAAAGAAACGATTAAAAATACTCATTTCGTTGTCAATGTAATCATACAATGCATCTTCAATTTCTTGATTATTATGCATAAACTCTAAATGCTTTTCAATCGTTTGTTGTATTCTACGTTTATATTGCTCGTTTGTTTCGTTTGAAAGTTGCTTCGGTATTTTAAGACCACAGTGCTTTAAAAACGAGACTAATGCGGGCTAATTGTGTGCTAACATTTTACTAATTTTTTCTACGTTTGCATTAAAAAACTATATAATAACGTTCTCTTCATTTCCCATTCCGCTTCTTTTAAAACTTGCAGAGTTTGTGTTATTGCCACCGGCAGCGAACCCCTCGTATCTTTGTATGCAATGTTGAATTTCGTGTAGAATAACAGACTATAAAAGTTGCTATTCTTCAAGAGCCTACCTTGTGCGGCTTCTAACCCTATATACATTTCCATCTTTATATATCTGGTTTCTATCAACATACAATATCTAATGAACTGGATTAAAGCCAGCCTATGCTCCGCCAAGAACAGAACTTGTGACAAATTCAACAGAAAGATTTTCAAGACCCTTATTTTTGCCAAAAATATCTGTATAAGCATTGAAGAGTTCTTGGTGAGAAAGAACATCCTTTAATTTAAAACTCATATCTTTGTTCCCTTTAATAACCTTATCAATAATAGAGTCGTTCATCTTTGATTTTCTGTCATCAATCCAATATCTCCAATGTCCATCAAGACCACGATAAAAACCTTTTTTCCAAAGAATTTCGTTAGCCTTATTGTGTCCACGAATAAAGTCAAGAGTTTTCTAATTAAACGTACCAAATGTTCTATTCTTTGGTTCAATAAACTCATCGATAACATTTTGTGGAATCCCCAACTTTAACAATATATCATTATACTCTTTATTTAAACTATCTATAACAGACTAATCTTTTAATTTAGAACCAGTCGCTTTTCTTCCTACGCCCATAAACCGGGTATCGCCCGTACTCTTTCTATCAAGAATATTGTCTGCATTTTCTATTTCTTTATTAATTGCCCTTTGAAAACGTGTGTCTGCTTTTGGAAGACCCTTTCTCTTTATTGCAATGCGTTTAAATTTTTCTTTTCCACCGACCATAGATTTAGCCAAATCCCATTCGCCGTCTGTACCGTGATTAACCGTTCCAACGACTTCAAACGGAGAAGATTCGGTATAATTATCCATAAAACTAATGGGAACGCCCATTACACCGTCATAGTCCACTGGAATATCTGCAACCCGGTTGACATTGATTATATCCGTGCCATCGAATTTAGGATATTTCTGTTCTACGTTTGGTAATGGTTTTCCGTTATCATCGTAATATCTTTGAGTATATTCTTGTTCTTTGGTCTGTTTATTGGTTGCAAGGTTCGTGAACCAGCCAATGTTACCAAAGCGTTTAACTTGTCCGTCTGGCGTGTTAAAACGATGTATATTGTTGTTACCCAACTTAACATTTCCGTCCTTCATAAGTGGGAACATTTCCTTGCTTGTCATTGCGTTTTTGTTTCCGACAATTAAGAATTGTTTATCGTTATCAACAAGTTGTTTAACGTACTATCTAAACAGACTAAACGGAGGATTAGATACGACAATATCTGCATCTTTAAGAGTATCAAGACTTTCTTGAGAACGGAAATCTCCGTCGCCCTGCAAGTCGGTTCTCTTTGTATTCTAACCGTCATACTCAAGTTTATACGAACCGTTGACATCATAGTGTATACTAATTACTTTCTTAATTCCCAGACTGTCAAAGTTATCTACAAAGTATTTCCAGAAATTAGAAGATTGCGGGTCATCGCAATTACAATAAATAACCTTGTCTTTAAATTGGTCTTTATAGTTAGAAAGTTCTTTTTCTATATCATCCATCCGGGTATAGAATTCATCGTTCTTGTTTGCTTTTGCCTAATTAAGATTACGGTTACTTGACTGGAAACGAGTTTCAGAATTACTTGTGCGAAGATTATTTCCTGCACCAACATCTTTTACATTTATCTTTCCTCTTCTTGTAACGGCTTGTCTATAACGGAAATCGTAATCTAAAGGTTTGGTTCTATTCCATTGCTCTTCTGTTAATCCATATCTCTACGATGTATCTCTCGCCTCTATCTCACCAAGTAATTGTGCGTACTCTCTATATCTGTCTGTTGCATTTGGAATATGAGAAAATTCGGTTGTACTGCCACCACGAGCAAATCCTTCTTTGTCTTGTACGACGTGTTGCATTTCGTGTAACATTAATTTTGCAAACCATTTTTTCTTTGAATCTACAGACTTGTTTTTATAAAGAGAATTATAGTTTATAACGATGGCAACTTTTCCGTTTGTAAGGTTCATAACAGACGCTTCTACATCATTTGGAAGAAAGTCTGAAAAAACAATACTTGTTCCTTTCATGTCCGGGTAATAGTTATATAACTATGGGTGTTTAATTAAAGATGCAAGAGGAAACTCTCTGGTCTGCAATACGTTCTTAATTCCGTTCCAGAATTTATCGTCGCCACTAACAGTCAAATTATTATCGTTAATGTAATATCTCCAACGACCATCAACGCCCCTCTAAACACTCTTTCCTTCTTTCCATAATTGGTTATTTATCTCATCGTTTATCTTAATAAATATTTCTGCAAATTGGTTGTTTTGAGGATTAACTGTTTTAGAATCCCAATCTCTTCCAAATAATTGGTAAGATTGATGTATATCAAATGCACTATAACCAAACTGTTTACCTAATTTAGAATATCTGCGGAGATAATCCATTTCTAATTTAAACGTATTTTGTACCGGACTATTAATTGCCTTTTTGCCTATAGACATAAACCGGGTGTCGCTCTTTTTCTTTTGTTTGTTCTGTTCATTACGCATCATTTCAACGATTTCTTTTCCGTTTGGACTTTCATTGAGAATCATTTGTTCAATTTCGCTTTGAGACATCCCCATCGCTTTGGCAAAGTTAATCAAACCCTATACGCTTTCAATAGATGGCTTCTTTTTGCCTTTTTCTTCTTTTTGCTCTTCTTTTTGCTGTTGTTTTGCCTACTGCTCATCCAGTCTCTATTGCTCTGTCTTTGCCGGACTAACATATGCGTCTCTAACAGTAATGGGGGCTAATCCATTTGTATATGCACCAATTCCGTTATTAGGTGCAACTTCCCTCCATCTCTGCTCTGTCATATTCTTTCTCTTTTCCGCATCTCTTGCTTCAATTTCGCCGAGCAAAGAATAATACCTATCAAACAGAAGGTTATCTTTTTCAACGAACCCAAAAAGTAATTCGTCCTCTATAAACCCGGGACTCTAAATTTTTAAATTAAAAAGAACGTCCATTCTTGTCCGCAGATTTTTGTCAGAAAAAATCTAATTAACAATACTCTCTGCGGCTTTTTCACTAAAGCCGAAACCACTATCTTTTACGATATAATTTATAAATTCTTTCTTTTTCTTTCTTAACATAGAAGCGAAGTTTCTATATTCAGAAGAAACAAGAGTAAAGTCACCCTCGTCTCCTCCCATTGCAAGACCTTCGTATCCTTGAATTGCGTGTTGTAGTTCGTGCAAAATCGTTCTTTCTAATTGGTTAGTATCCATAGAAGAATATTTCTTGCCATTTACAACGTGTTCTTTCATATCTTCTTTCTGTAAAACGTCATAGTTTATAACAATTCTATTTAATTTATCATCGAACCACGCATAGGTATCTTTAAGTTCCGGGTCGTTCTTTTCAGTGTTAAAAATAACATCTATGTCTTTTAGTGTCGGATAATATTTAAAAAGAATATCGTGTTTAATAACATCGCTCAATTTCATTGGGCGACCAATTAAATCGTTTGGACGGGTTACGAGGGTTTTTGTAATACCCTACTTAACGTGCATAAGGTTGTCTCTAAAGTAGAATCTCCATCTACCATCAAGACCACGCTAAAAATCTACACCCTTTACTTTTGCGGTTCCTTTCCAAATTCTTTCGTTTACCGTGTCGTTTATTTCTTTAAATACTCTTGCTTTTTTATTGTTCTTATGGTCTATAATTTTGTTTGTTGAAATCCTTCCGTATTTATTAAAAATATCGTCAAGATATGCCTGCGAATATCCAAGAGATTTTCCAAGAGAATAGAACAATTTAGTATAATCTTTTTCTAATTGTTGTTCTCTCGTGGTTTTCTTCCCGGAAACAATCTCGTTAAGTGGGCTATTTAACGCACCTCTTGCCCCATACATAAACCGGGATTCTTCGGTAGTATTTATATCTGGTTCAATAGCAGATACGTGCCTTTCTTCTAAAGGGGTCTCTTCTTGTTCTTGTGTAGACCCTTGTGTAGGTTGTTCTGCTGTTTGTTCTTGTGGCTACTCTGTTTCGGTTTTTTGCTTTTCTTGAGCAACGGGTCTATCGTTTGTCCTCATTTGTTCAAACATACGCAACGGTGATTTTACATTCTCACCCATCTAAATGTTTTCGTAGCCGTTGCTCTTTAAGAATTCCGCAGTGTCAGATACGAGAGACAGTGCGTTCTCTAATGTACCGCAAATTCTATCTAAAATAAGTTGAACGAAATTATTTGGCTATAATCCTTTCGTATAACCCTATGCGTACCACATAGAAAATTCCCAAGCAAACCTTTCTTCGCAAGCAATCTGTGACAAGTCAGAACTTCTTTGGTTGTTTAACATATCAACGGTTTGATACATTACACCTTCACTCTAAATTCTATCCCATAAATCGCCCTGTTTAGTTTGCAGTGCAACAATTAACTCATTTCTGAATTGTTGATTATATTCCCTATTAAGTAATCTTGCAAGAAAAGCGGACTCTGTTTTTATTGCCCATTCGTTAAATTGTTGCTTTTCCTCTTCAGACATTTTCCAATATCCAAAGTGACCAATTTCGTGTAGGGCAGTCATTGCGTCCGCACCACGATAAAGCGTTATGAGGGCTCCAGTAACGGCTCCTCTTTCGTCTCTTATCTTGTCGATTTTTCCGGGGATTGCGGTACCATCAACAATACCCATCCCTTCTGCCATATTAAAGCCAAGGTTTTCAGAGCCAAACCTTTCTATCGCACGTAACATTTCAAAATACATTCTGCCGTCCATTTGTAATGGAGTGCCTTTTCTACTTGCAAAATATTTTCTTAAATCATCTGCGGTATGAATTATCTGTTTTTTACCACTCGCTTTATCGGACTCGTGCCGTTCAGAAATAACGCCATCACTTGTATTCGGTTGTTCAACAACGGCATTGTTTTTAGACTGACCCTAAAAGCGTGTGCCATCGTCCCAAGTTGCAGTTCCTTCATCAATTTTTTGAATAAATGATTCTGCTTCTTCCTGCGTATTAAATACTTTGCCACCACGTTCTAAATTATGTTCGTCCATAACATTAAACCGCCCATCATCCATTTGGGTTAAACGAATTGAGCGACTTCCATTATCGTATGTTATGTTCCCTTCCCCTTCTACCGTTTTATTAAATTTGCCAATGCTTTGTTTAAATGTTGCTTTTGTAGGTTGCGTTGCAGGAGTATTTGATGGCTACGTGGTTGTTGGTAATTCGGCTTGCCCCGTTTCCGTTCTGGTTTTGGTATATGGTTGAGGATTAGTTTCTCCTGCTACCTATTGTCCAAGCCCCGGAGTAGCCTTAATTTTTGTCTATGGTTGAGATTCACCAGTAGCATCGCCTTGCTCCGTAGTAGTCTCTGTCCCGGTCTGTCCTTCTGTTTTCGCTCTTTCTAACACATCTGCACGATACTTGTCTAATACATCTATCGCAGTATCTTCGCCAACAAAATTAAAAAAGTCTCTTGTAGTTTCGGATGTTATATCTCTACGATTCGAAGCATCTCCAGACAGTTTCTAAATTAAGTCGTTTGTTGCGGCAGTATTTAATACCTACCTATCTGCAATACCAACATTCCAATATTCTGTATCGTAGTTGATATACATACGCAATGCGTCTCTAAACGATGGAATATCTTCTTTGTCAATATTAAAAATATTTGCAACGTCTTGAATAAAGTTGTCTTGTGCTTCTTTATCGCTAAATATCTTTAATTTACCAGTCTTATCGTTATAATCTTTTAATTGACTAATACGTGCCATCGCCGCATCATCGTTGGTTGCGTATTTAAGATACTGACCAGACGAAATTGCTCCGCCTGCACCACCAAACAACGCACCCATAATTCCTGCGGTTTTCATTGTTTCAAGACCTTGTGGCGAAAACATATAATCTTTAAATCCACCAAGACTATATTCGTTATCTACATCTCCCATAGTCTTCGCAACTTCGCGGTCTGCAATATAGTCCTACGTTACTTCCTGCAATGCTTCTGTACTACCCTGCATTGCAATATCTGTTAATAACCCTGCACCACGACCAATAAGAGATTTACCAGTTTTATCCGCAACAAATGTGCCAACCTTTGAAGCGGGGTCTAACAGAGCAGAACCAACCTTGCCAACGGCACTCTTTCCAATATTTTTAGCCGCAGAAGATACAATGCGATTACCCATTGCAATATCTACTAATGTTTCCGGCAACGTGGTAAACGACGCTTTAAATAAAGTCTCATCGTAAGCCTTCTTTGCTTGTTCCCAAGAGCCGCCTTTATCTAAAACATCTTCTTGTGCCTATAATGCAACGGAACGGGCGTCTAAATAACCGCCCGCTACTGCACCTACTGCGTTACCAATTTTTGCACCACCGACTGCAGACGCACCCACAGTAAATGGGGCTGCAAGACCACCAATTACTGCACCGCCTATAGTGCCAGCAGCCTATGCAGCCATACCTTCAAGTGTACCGCCCATTTGGTCGATGTTCTTAAAAAACGAATCATCTTTTACTAATCTATTGTGTGCCTCTTCATAAATATCTCTTTGTCTATTTCTTTCTGCTTGGGTCTCTCTATACTCATCAATAAGTGCGTTTATTTCGCCCGCAGATTTCCCGGTTGTGTCCCAATAGTCTGAACGCAAATCGCCAAGTTTTTCTGTTTCACGAACATCGTTATAGTTAGCACCTATTGCATCAAATAAGTCTCCAAGGTTTTGAAATAATCTCATATCTTAAATTTTCACCCCCGGATTAGTGTCCTTTTTTAGATTTTAACCCTTTAAGTTGTTTCTATTTATAAGCCTCTCTTGATTCTTCTCGTTCTCTTTCAAGTCCTTCTGATATGTTTTTAACCGCACCCTATATAATACCCTTTTCGGTATCAAACAATGGGAATTTACCAGAAGCAAGAGGTCTTGTCGCATCTTCAGATTTTGCCCAATCCGCAATAGTTTGTTTCTTTACAGATGGAGTCTGGTCTTGCCCCTCAAGAATTTGGTATTTATCCGCATCTTCAATTATGTTTCCGTTACTATCTCTCTGGTTTTGTATACCCTTTAACATTAAATAATCTTTACGGGCTTGAGGCTATCCATCGGTTCCTCTTGTTACATCAGACAATGTTATTCTACCATTAGGAACCTCGTACATACTTGTCAGTATTCCGTCAAACGTAGGCGTATCAAAATTATACCCGTTCTTTTTGGTTCTACGTGTTCTTCTTGGAGAACCTCCGCCACTACTTTCATCATCTCTATAAACCCTTGGTCTCCCCGGACTTCTTCCGCCTCCTCCGCCAGATGGCATAAACCCATTCTCTCTTAACCAATCAAGTCTTTCTTTTTCAAGTTCCCACTTATATCTTTCTCTTGCTTCTTTCTCTCTATTGTAAAGAATTTCGTGTGCAATGTCTGGTTGCTTAATCGAATATGCAAGGTCTGCAACTGCATCTAAACGTGTCTTTTGGTCAAGACTCTCATCGTTTGCAATGCGGAAAGATTCTCTCAATCTGTCTTCCCTTGCGGCATCAATTAATGGTTTAATACGTTGTCTATACATTACGTTTTGTAATGCACCACCAGTAATACCGTCTTCTCTTGCTCTCTATGCCCAACTATCAAAGTCATATCCATCGTTCAAATATTTAGATGACGCAAGTCGATTAACCAGTTCTTGATATTTAGATTGCGGTACAGACTATGCCCCGTCAGTTGTTTGTACCGTTTGGTTATCAACTGCGGGGGAAGAAGGGTTTGGGTTGTTTCCCCATACATCTTTATAAGAGTTTTGCAAAACGGAATTTTCTGCGTTGCCTATTGCTTGCCCAAACCCGTTCTATGGAGTTCTTGGTACATTCATACCATTTACCCCACCCATTGCTCCGTTGTTGTATTGAGAATCAATTCGTTGGTTATAATTCTAACCAATCGTTTGGTCTTTAATATTCATAGTATTGTCTGGCTAACCAATCGCTTCTGGCTATTCTACGCTATTAATTCCTTGTGCAAAATAACCTCCTCTTGGTGCCATTTTATTCCAAGCGTCTGCGACTTCACTTTGACCTACCTATGGTTGCTATTGTTGTCTATACTATAAAAATTGATTAAGACTTTCGTTCCCGTTTCCCTATGCAACATTAGGTCTATTTGGATTCTATCCATAATTATCTTGCATAAATCTATCAAACATTTCATTTCTCAATGCACGACCACGAGCATCATTGCGTGCATTTATAAAGTTTGCGAGTGCGGCTCCTACTTTATCACCGCCGCCTCTAAACTAACCCATTTTGCTCTAATCGCCAAAGAGAATATCGCTAACAAGTCGTTCATCTATGGTTCTATTATCTGTTGCCAATTACCTCACCTCATTATTTTCTTACAGAGTTGCCCCATAAACCGCCTGCAAATCCTGCGGCACCAAGATTCAATACGCCACCAAGTATATCGTCGAACCCAGTACCACCGCTTGTTTTTGTAACGGTCTCGCCTTGAGTACGAGATGTAGATGTGGTAGTTGGATTACTACCCATTTGTACATAAGTACCCAATGTACGAAGTGCATCGTTTTGCGTTGCGTATGCATCTAACATTGTAGTCAAATCTTGTTGCGTAAGTTTTGCGTAATCTAACCCAATATTTGACAACTTCGTATAGAAATCTTGAAGTTGTCCGTTTGCGGCTAATTGTTGTTGTTTATTTTGGTTATATTGTTGTTGCCATCTATTTGCTCTATCTGCCGCTAACTAACTATTTAAACTCGCCGCTGTTTTATATGCGGCAGTCTAATGTCCAGAACCATTTGCCATCCCAGACCCAATTATATTTTGATTTACTTGGTCAAACGACTTGCCCCAACCTAAACGTGCATTTTCATCTATTGCATCGTTTGCGGCGACCCAATCTTTATCATCGTTTGGATTCCAAGACATCGTGTTCATTTTATTGATTTGAGAATTATCTATACCTTGTGCCTAATTCCACGCAGTACGATAGTCTTTAAAATCACCCGCAGACCCTTGTTTTGATACCTAACCAACATAGTTGTTTAAATTATCTGCCAAGCCCTATGAACGACCAAGTGCATCTTTGTATACCGGTAACATATCGCCAGTAAATCGTTCCATATGTTGAGTTTGGTTGGTTGTCATATCTGTTTTCTGTCTTTGTGTGCTACTTCCGCTTCCCATTCAGTCAATCCCCTCCCGTTCACATAATACCTAAATCGGTTTAAACTTAAATCTACGACAAAACGATTTCCATCTTGTCGTAAAAACCTATATCCTTCTACATCCTTCTTTTCTATAAATTTGTCTACTCCACTCTTCTATTTTTTTCCCGTTCCCGTCTGCATATAATACTGTTAAAGTGTTGCCCCACGGCATCTTATCAACACAGTAACAATATAACGTATCGTCGTCTATAATAAATTCATTTATTAAAATTGCATTTAAAATTTCCGTTCTTGGAGACGGAACGTATTTAGACAAATTTTCTACGTGTTCAATTAAGGTAATCATTAATCTCCAGATTGCGTTACAAATAACGCATCAATTTCTGACGTTGTAATTGACGTTACAGATGCACCACCTATAGTAAGAGTTCCGGTTGTGTTATCTCCTTTTGTATAAGTAATAGTATCGCCAGAAATTGATAATCCTTTAATATATTCAGAAGAACTTGCATCTAATTTTGCGTTGTTCTCTGTTTTTGTTGCGTATGTCGTTGTAATCGTGTTTCCGTTACCGTCTTTTAATGCAGACTCCGCAGTAGAAACGGAATCGTTAATCTTTACATACTAACTACCAGACCAACGATATATACTCCCAGTATCAGTCGCTACATAGATTTTATCCGTTTGTCCATTTGCAGGAAACCCAGAAGCACTACCATATTCTAATACATCATCTACATATGATGGCAACTGAGAAGACGGGATAAGTCCGTTTGAATCTAATGTTGCTACACCGTTTGCTACTCCTTTTTCAGAAGACGCAATCCGTGATGTTGAATCAACCGCATTTATTGTAATATTACTCGTTCCCAAAGAAACGCCATTTATAGTCACGCCTTGTGGAACATACGCACCATTATATTCTTGGTCTAACTTATTCTTAAAATATGTAAGACCAGTGTAATCTAAATATTTAGCCAATCAATTCACCTCATTAAAACAGTGCGTCAATCATAGTAGTTGATATGCTCTCATCTGCTGTTCCCGTGTCTACTACAGAAAATGATGAGCCATCAGAACCAGTCAATATTATTGTATTGTTATTTTTTGATAATGAATACGTTGTATTAGTGTCTGTAATTCCACTAATATTCACTATTGCGTTAGATATAACACTGTTTGTCTATTGTTTCGTATAATAATTAGATAGGTCTACCGTAGAGCCTCCCCCGGTAATTTCTATATTTTTAATGTCGTTGTGTAGTCTATTAATTTCTTTTGCGTGTTTAATAAATTCATTTTTGATAAGAGTGACGAACCTCCCCTCTGGTTGAATTTGTTTCTATAATGCAGGAGTTTCAGTAATCATTATTCATCACCCCTTGTTTGATAATACAAGGTATATCCAAGAACCTTAAAATATTCGTTGTTATTCTCTGTCCCAAATCGTATCTAAAAATATCTTGCAGACAAGTCTACATCTACAAATGGTGGTATTGGGTTGTTTAAATTTATATTATGTGTTTCCCATTTTTTCATTATTGTTTCAGAGTTCCAACCAGTACCAACATCAACCTTTAATACACAATCTCCTTTGGTTTCAATATGAAACTAAATTCTTAATAATCTTTTAATGTGACCCGGGTCTTCCATATGATGTACCTTTGATGTTACATATCCATAATATGTACTTCTCCTTGAATCTTTATATCCTAAAATTTTAAATACGTTTCCAAGTTCATCTCCGCATATTGTTATAATCTTATCTTCTAATCCATACGAATCTTCAATTTGCTTTTGGTACTCGTCAATCGGTACATTAATACTGTTTATCGTTACATTTTCGGTTTGAGAGAACTCTCCTATTGCAGTAATATACATTTCCCTTTTTGACCAAGTTTTAGTAGAAACATTAAACGTAATTGCAGAACTCCTATTCTTGTCAGAATTTAAGTTCCAATCAATATCTTGAGGATATAATTCGTCTGGAGTTGTCATTCTATTTGAGTCAACCATATCATAAACAAACATAATGTCGCCCTAATCTTTGTCATAATAACCAATAACATTGCTTCTGCCTTTTGGTATAAGTGTATTAAAAAAATAATCTTTTATTGGGTCTCCTATTGGTGTAACGGAATTACCGTCAAACTCATATATATTGTCGTCGCCAACAAATATATGTGAGTGAGGCATTTCTATTATAGCACCAGAAGCCATAAGCCCAGTTCTTGTAGTAATTACCTCTTTAGAAAACACCGTGTCTCCGCCAGTAAAAGTCATTGCAACAATTCCTTTTTCTTTATAAACAACAAGAATATCATTAAGTTTTTTTATCTAAACAATTTCTCCCTCAACATCGTTTACATCAACGTATCCAGACATTCCAGAGGAATCTTCGTTGTTGTGCCACATACGAGGATTCTAATATTGAGACCAACGAACTCTTGACGGAAAAACGACCTCGTCTTCTTTTAAATTAGCCAAAAATACAAACCCTTTGTATTCTTCTACAAATCTCGCTTTAACATCAGAAAAAGATGTTCCCTCAAGCCCATATGTTCCAACTCCTTTCCAAGAAACAGTCCCATCGGTAAACTGGTTTACAAAATCAAGGTGTTCTCTCCAATTTGGCTCTGTTGAAGAATGAGAAGTTCCTCCGCCCGGGGAAACGCACATATAAACAAGTCCAATCTCTTCTGAATCGGTTTTCGGCTTAACGACATCTCCATAATTATAATGTGTATTTTTATTCCAAGCGGGAGGGTTAAAAGTTCCCTCAAGTTTTTTACACTTATTATTTTCGTTATTAAGACCGTTCCAATAATAAACATTGTTGTCTTTTGAGCAGATTACATAAATGTTATGAATTGTCGGACTAAACGGGTCATTATTAACTACACTTTTTGTAGAAATAAATCCACCACTATACGAATATCCAACACCATCAAACAAATTTATATTTTGCAAACGCTCGTTTTGGTTATATAATCCAGAAGATGTGAACAACATATTTAAAGGCTTACCCTCTGCTCGTCTAAACAAGTCTATTTTCTATATAGCATCGTTGTTGTCATTAATAGTTGGTCTCTATAATATAAAATCAAAACCCCTCGCTTTTTCAACATACCCATCTCCAAAGCGAACATTAAGACAATCTGAAAACGAACCATCTGGAATAAGAGAAGAAGGAGCAGATTTAATTAGCCCCTTACTTGCGGGTAAAAATATTTGTTGATAAATCTTACTCACCCCCCTTTATTGCACTTATTGCATTTACCTAATTTAAATATTCCCCTATCAATCGTGCCACAAACAAACTTATCTCTGTCTGCGTTACCAAATAATTTCCTTCTAATTTTCCTTGAACAAAATGGGCAAAAATAAATGTTAGTGTTAGGGGTAATAGTAACACACCCACACCTATTTTCCATTTTTAAATTTGTGGCTTTAAGTACCATATTCTCTATAAAACATACCCTTTTTTCTCTTGTTTTCCCGTACCAAGGATGAGGATAACGTATAATTCCATTAATTCCTTTTTCTCTTATAGAATTTGAAAGAAAAGAAATTGATGTCTCAACCAAATCCATCTTTGGCGGAGAGTTAATTATACTATATTCGATGGGGTATATTATATTTATATCAACATCTGGATAATTTTGCTTTATCCAAATGGAATATGAAATGGTGTCAAGAGAAGAAAAGAACAAACCTTCTTTTATGCCGCCCCATAAAAAATAAAACTTTTTTACGCCAATTTTTATAAAATCCTCTATATCGTTCATATAAACCAATGGGTCTACTTCTATAGAAAATTCTTTTCCTCTCAAAATATAATATCTTGCAATAACTTTTGCCCACTATTTTTTACCATACTCTTTTGGTATTTCTATCATACAAATTTCATCATATGGAAATAAATTCCAAATCTTTGCAAGACTCTTTTTTGTTAGTTTTCTGTCTGCCCAAGGGACAATTTTAATCATTTTTTACTCTACGCCAACCCCATATTCTATTAAGACAAATCCACACGTTTCTGGTTTTTGGCTTTGTCCCGTCTTACAACCAATCTTTAATGTTATTGCATTTTTCTTATTGGGTTCAACGCTTATTTTTCCAACATAAAAATAGTTCCTTAAATCTATCCCGGTACTTGGAAAACGAGTACCGCCTTTGCTCATTTTTGTAAATTTGGGTATAGAATAAAAGTCTTTTGTTGCTCCGTCCTAACTTCTTGCCACAAAATCAAAAGATTTTTTACAGCCATATATAAAAGAATTTTTCTTTTTCTTTCCTTCTGTTTGTGCAGAATATGTTGTTCCATTATATGTAAGAGTTGTATCTGAACCCTAAAAATAATCATCCACAAGAGTATCATGTTCGCCATCATCTTCCCAGTGGTAGTCTTTATACATAGCGGCAGGACATAATGCAAACCTTATCTTTGATATTCCTGCGGGAGTATCAACCTTTACGGTATACGAACTTCCTCCTGCCTTGTCTTTGGGAACGGTATAAGTCTTTACTGTATGCTCTGGAGCCCCAGTTTTTAATATTGCCTCTGTTGTTCCGTTTGTTAATGTAATCCTTGCATCTGTTGCTTCTTTGTCGCTCTCTACCCCCGTTGGATAATAAAGGGTTTTTCCGTCTACTAAAATTGGCTATCCGTGTCTTTCCTTTAAATCGTTTTTAGACGTATATAACGGAACTTCTGTTTTAATTCCCTTACTATTAATTATTGTTATTTTATGTTCCGTTTTTGACATATCAATTCACCCAAAACTACGCACCGTTGGGAAACTAAATTCTTTCACCGTTAAATTTTACTATTTTATTTTTGTCACCCTTATTCGCTGCGTATGTTTGCACTTGGCTTACTAATGTATACTTATCTTTAATCTCCACCCTATTAGCCGCACTTTTGCTCTTCTCTGCATAATCATATTTTGCGAAGTCAGAAGTTGTTGCGGTTGCGGAATTTCCAGAACAAGAATTTGCAATATACTCTAAAGATATCCAACCACTCCCAGTATAATAATCAAACTTATGAGTAGCATCGTTAAATCCCATCATTCCCGCCTTTGGATTTGAAGGTCTCCCCCCATTATTGCTCCACTTTGGAATTATAAGAAACGAATTATTGGGGAAACCAGAAATGTCTTGAAGAATATTTCTAACCCACTGTCTTGTGTCTCTAATGTGGTCATCAACTGTACTAACAAGTTCATCTCCACTTGGGGCATTAACGTTAAAATTTGTAACACTATTACTAAAACTACCGTTAGCCAAATTACTCACCCCCCTCGTACTTCTTTATATTCATATATTTATTAACTCCACGCAAACCAAGTCCTCCAAGACCAGTTGCAGTAGAAAATGCTTCATAATTTTTCCATTCCATACCATTATATGCGAGATAAACAGATACGCACAAAAAAACAAAGAGGCATACTGCCGAGACTACTTTAGTCCCGGAGTATGTCCCATCGTCATCTTTTAGTATGGAAAAGAGAATTTCTTTCAATACTCTTTTCATTTAAATCACCAATTACGAACCAATAAATTAAGATTCGCCGTCGGTTTCGCCGTCGGTTTCGCCGTCGGTTTCGGTTTCTGCACTATCTTCTAAAGTGATTTCACTTAAATCAACATCACACGCTTCAGCAACCGCTTCCATCTGTTTCTTTAACAGTTCAATATCCAACCTTAACATTACAGACATCTCATTTCACCTCCTCTGGTCTTGTGTGGGGCAACGATATTAACTCATCCCAAAGTCCGTCCATTACTCCATCTACTCCCAATGCCTTATAATTTTTATAATTCGCCTCTATACTTTGCAAGGCATAGAGAGGAATCCACCCCTTGTCTTTGTACGTATAGTACGCTTTTGTAATTTCGCCACGTAATAATGACTGTACGCCCAACTTTATTGCATCTTGCTCTTCTTGTGATTTACGGAATTTCTACCACAGACTTGCTACAAGTATGCCAATCAATACGTTTATGGCGTGTATAAATATTTGTTCCATTTTCGTCACCATAAAAAAGGATATGCTCCTCATATTTTATTTACAGAAGGCATATCCTTTTTAATAAAACCATATAAACAAATTTGTAAATATATATCATCCCAAGTTTTACCCTCTATTTTTGTAATTGCTCTTATTACGCAATCATCAACAAATTTTCCAAGAGGGTTGGGATTATAAAACTTATAGCCCACTGTTTACCTTCCTAAATGGACTAATAAAAAGTGCCAACATACATCTTTTCGTCTCTGTAGTTTTTACACTCTGCATTTTCCAACCAAGGAATATTCTCCATCTAAACCATTTACACCAAGTCTTATCATAACGTATCATAAAATGGTCTTTTGTATAATAAACCTAATAACGATAATCGTCGGTAGAAACATCTTCTGTTCGTATAATGTCTGCACCATTTATATCTACTCCAGTTACATAATACGAAAACCCATATCCACAATTACGATATATCCACGCAAGGCGACAAAAATATCTTTGTATACGCTCTTTTAACGTAAAGTTTGGGTCTAATAACTCTACAAACCCCTTATATTTACCAGTAAGTTTTAAGGCGTCCCATTCGTTATGATATTTATAATGACGATTAAAGTCGTACTCTGCCCAAGATGGAACTTCGTGTTCATACACCATCCAATCTACATCTAACCCATCGTCCCAATTCGCCCACCATTTAAACAAATCTGGCAATTCGCCATATTCGTTGGCAAACAACACCACGACCGGGTTGGTAAGGTATGCAACGATGGTAAATAAAATTTCTAAAACACAATAAAATATATATATTATCATTATCAATCACCCGTTGCCCCCTTCTATGGACGCACCAACATAAATAAAAATTTGCGATGTGGGCATATTAAATGTAAAACTATTTACATCCTCTTTTTCTAACCAAATCGTGCCGCTTGCACTGGAATTTTTATATAATCTATATTTAATACTATCCCAATTACTACTATAAGCAACAAAAACTTTCTAATCATAATTAACCTTGCTGCCAGAAGAAATAGTAGCACCGCTTGAATTTGTTTTCTTAACGGTCAACCATCTATTATCATATCTCAAATAATAACTATTGATAGTCGCCGCAGTTGAAGTAACAGTAGTATTTGCAGTAATTGTATAGTTCGTACCAGTAGAAGCGTTTGTGCTACCAACTTTTAAAGTTCCTTTGGTATACCCAGTACTTGCGGTATGAGACGTTACTTGTACTTGAGAATTGTAACGTAACGTATATGTCTTTGCAGAACTACCAGACGAAATCTCGCTACTCCAATCTCCATATCCCGTGTTCGTAGTATTTCTATTTCTATATTTTATCTTGATTGTTTGGTCCGTTTGTGCCGCAAGAGTTAATGTAAATGTCTTTAACGATGCCGCACTAACGCTAATACTTGCATTAGCAGTAAGTTTATTTGGAGAACCCGATGTTCCTGCACTCGTTATTGTACCATGATTCCAACCTGTGTCTGTTGTCTAAATTACAGAATAATACTCGCTATTATGCCCTAAAGTAAGGGTTTGAGAAGAACTTGTTGAATCTTTAGTAGAATAATTAGTAGGCATCGTTGTTCCATTATAATTTTTATAATATACACGAATGGTCTAATGCGTTGTTGCTGGGATTGTAAGAGTAAATGTTTTATGTGTTGCCGCAGTAGCAGTAACCGTTACGTTTGCATTAGTAAGAGTTCCACTACTTGCAGGAGACAATGTTCCTTTATTCCACCCAGTATCCACGGTATGAGATACAGACCAAGTTGTACCATACGGAAAATACCTATTACCGCTTGTCCAAGATGGCGAACTATATATACCGTTGATGTTGGTTGTAACTGTTATTGTCTAATGTGCCACCGCAGTTATTCCAAGTTGTATAAGAGATTTTTGTGCTAAAACATATTCAGAACCGCCTTTAGATACGTGTAATGGAGTTCCATAGTTATCATAAAAACCTTGTGTCCAACCAGTTGCAGGATATAAGGGTGCGTAAAGATTTGTTCCACCAGAATTTACGGGCAAATAATTAGACGCACCATATACTTTTGCTTCTGCCGTGGTTGTATATAAATCACAAGTATAGGTTGTACTTCCCTTCTTTACTTTAAATGTTTTACTTGATTTAGTCATTTAACCACCTCAAGCAATCCATATCGTACTTCCATCTGGAAATTGTAACTTGCCATCCGCGGTAAAAGCAAAGGTTTTTCTATTTGCTATCGTATTACCATTAGTAACAATATATACCGTACTATCTGCAGTAAGATAAGCATTTTCTGTACCACCATTAAGAGTTAAAGCAGATACCAACGCTCTTGGCGATTCACCACCGCCTATAACCAAAGCACCGCCAGTTTGAATACCAAAACCAGTTCCATTATTGGCAGTATCACTTGTCGGAAATACAAAAAATGGTGTAGTATCATATACTGCATTTCCAGAAGCAGTAGTCTTCGTTTTATAAACAACTGGCAGAACTATCGGAGTCCCTACTACTGGAGAAGTACCACTTTTATCTAATACAATATTTCCAGTAAAATTGCCTCCTGCGGAGGTAATAACTCTGTTCCCGCCCCAAGTCAATGTTCCGTCCGTTCTACCGTTTAACGATTTAACGGTACTACCATTCTTTGCGAAAATGCAAAAAGAACCCTTATCTGCTTCTGTAGCATAGTCGATGTTACGCAATCCAACGCCAGCACCATCGCCATTTCCATAATTCCATCCAATATCAATATTTGCTTCACCAGCAAATCCCATACTAAAGTTTCTGTTGTTGCCGCTAATATAACCAATATTGCCAGACATCGTTCCGCCGGACTTTGGCAAATATGTACTTTCTATATGGTCATTATAATATTCAAGACCATCATAATCTAATACTTTCATTAACTGCCACCTCCAACAATCGTCTCTATCTCATTATCAGATATTACTTCTATATCTATCATATTTTCAACTTCATTAACGAGGCTACTCACTTCGCTTTGTTGTTCTTGTGCCGTAGCAATTATGTTTTGGAGGTCGTCCTTTACATCCTATACATACTCTTCCAAACCTTCTTTTAATTCAACACATTCGTCTTTTACCACATACGCCTGTTGTACCACTTCTTCTATCCAGTCTACGATTTGACCATTTCTTTGACGATAGACAACCCTATCATCATCCGTTTCTGCTAATTCGTGTTTTCGCAATAAATTAAAATCGAAAATAGAGGAATCGCTCACACCCTCCTACACTGCGGTATATTTCTCATTTTCCGCTTGAATAAGTGCAGATGGGACGTTATGCCTTAAAGTATATCTAATTGACAAATTTCCTCACCTCGTTAATTTCCTTCATTTTCTGGTGATAATGCCTATACAAGTACCTCTTCATACTTATCTCCCGGAGTACCACCAGTCAATTCGTCTGTATTATAAACATATCCAATATTTTTACGCCAACCGTGTCCAATATTCAGATTACCAAACGGGTCACGAGCAAACAACGGTCTATCATCCGTCATCTGTCTTTTTATTTCAGATAAATATGCCTATAAAAGATTCATTGCCTTCTATCTCCAAAGATTAGCCTTTTCCGGCTCTGTAAGAAAATCAAAATACTCACCACAAGCGGCATAAACTATAATGTCGCCAATTTCTTTAGATAATCCATCTTCAGAGTTTTCATCATTAGACAAGTCTTCTGGGTACCATTCACCAAAAATATTTATAACACCGATTAGTGGAGCAGGAATAATCTTTAGTCCTCCTTGCATTACAATATAATACATTGGCTCGCCTATTGCGTCCACGTTGTCATAAATTTCAAACGCCTCTTGTATCGTGTTTAATGGAAACAGTTTTTTCTTTCTATTTCCACTAATTCCATTTTGTTTAAATTCTCCTGCGTTAAAATCTATCTCAACATTATCTTCTGGGTCTGGATTCCATTCCACATAACGTGCCTACTTCAACCCCTTTGTACGCACAAAGCCATCTTCCGGCTCCAAATTAGTTTCCCACTTCTAAATACGATTTAGATAAACAGAACGTAAAATGAATCGGCGTTGTTGATTTATAAATTGTAAAAGGAGGTCGTCGTTCAAGTCTTGTCTTTTAATAATTGCAGAACACATATCAAATATCTGTTTACCGTTCATATTTTACCTCCGTATATAAAAATAAGGCGGGAACAAGTCCCGCCCTTTTTAAAATGCATCATCGTTAGTCTTATATTGCGGATTTAACGCAAGAAACTAACGCAGAACTCTACGAGCCGCATCTCCCTCTTTCGCTTCGCTATAAAACAAATACTACTTTAACAAGGGGTCTCTTTGAAACTCAAAGAACGGTATTGAACAAACGTGTCTAAAAGACTTACCACTCTACGAGTGTTTACGTTCTTCATAGTTTTGCTTTTCAAGTTCATCTGTGTTCACCGTATTAGTGAGGACGATATTTCTATCGTCACTCACATCAAGGTGTTGTGATTGTAAAAATCCTTCGCTCAATTATTCCTCCAATCAAGCAATGTCAATGCGAGAGTTGGCTTCTGGGGAGCGACATTCCAGAGTCAGTTGACCAGTTACGACCTTACCATTCATCAAAGAATCTTTTGGACGCTCATAGGTCTTGAATGGAATCAGATAAGCAAGTTTCCAATATTCCGTTTGTAACAAGTCGATACGGTCATCTGGTTGCAGACGATGCAGAACCATATTAACCAGACCAAAGTCGGATTCATATACATCGACAATCTGTTTTACTTTAGTGGAATCTGCACTGCGTTCTCTCTGTGCGTTGCCAGTAAAACCAGAAATAATGCGTTTGTTTGCACCAGAAACTACGCAAATATCTGGAGTACCGCCTACTGCCCAAGCCTTTTGAATAGCATCATTAAGGTCTGTTTCAGTAACAGCGGTGGTAGCCTCAACGATGTTATCTGCTACGTTGTTGAAGTAAGGAACGCCACCCATCTTGCCTTGTACTACCGCAGTACCTTGCACTTTCTGGTCGTTGTTTACAATAGCGTATTCAACGTCCAGAGCAATCATTTTCAGAGTTTTTGCCAACTGATAAGCCATTTCAGACTTAACGCCCGCTTTCAGTACCGCTTCTTGAGAATCGGATACCATGCAATCCCGCATAAAAATCTGAATGTAGTTTTCCAGTTTTACACGAGGAGTAGCAGGAGTAGAACTGAATGGTTGGTTTTCAAGTTGTGCGTTCACACCCGGGGTTCCAAGAGAGTCGGTCAACCAAGACATTTTTGTTACTCAATCTTTCGATTGGGGACGGTCATTTCTGCCGCCCTCACTGTCTTTCGTACAGTGTTCAGACTATATCACACGGTCTCTGCCGTCGATACGTGTAGTCGTTGAGGGGTTGTTATATGAGACATATATCTTTCAACTCTATCCTGTTTCCTCTTTATGTTAAAGTGTAATCCGCAATCAGACCAAGAGCGAATCTTAATATAAAAGTGGCGGCAAACTTTACCGCTCTTTTCTATCTTCTGCCCGGTCTTTCCAATTACGAGACCAACACTTCTACAAAGATTAATAAAGTCGTCTATCCACGGAGATGTACTACAAAAAGACATAAGATACATCTAACTAATGGATAGTTTCGTTCTTCCTTTATATGGGGTCTTTCTTTCAGAAACAGACCCCTCGGAGTCCATTAATCCCTATATAAAGGCAAGTTTATTTTTTCTGTCCCACTGAAAAACATATTCTGGAATAACTTGTTTTGATTGAGTGTCGGTTTTTAGTTTTTGATTTAATTCTTTATCTGCCACGCTAACCTAATACATAGGACTTTTTCCAATATGTCCATTATTGTTTTTGCTTACGTTCCAGTACAAACGAGGCTCGTTCTTCGTTTTTAAATCTTGGAACGCAATATAGGTGGCGAATATAAAATCAATATCAATACATTTTAATCCGACACGGTTATCTCCATAACTATTACCTACCCAACCGTCTCCTAAATATACGCCAAGTATATATGCAAACTATTGGGATTTCTCAAAATTGTTTATCATAGCACCACTTCCCTGCGGATTGCCCATTGTATCATCATAACCATTTTTACTCTATGGTAGGTTATGCTTTAGGGGTTTCCCGCATATAGTATCGTTTAACGTGCACTCTTGTGTTAATGCACCATACCAGTAACTTTGGAACGACCAAATTTGTTCATTAACGGAGTTTCATCTGGAGAAATGTTGGTAATAATATCCAGCAAATCTTCACGATTACCTACCGCACTGTAAGTATAAGTTGCCAAAGAAATTCACCTCAAAGTATTTTTAATCTAAAAATCCCCTATCTAATAAAATCTTTGCTTTTTGTTCTGTAGTCAAATGACCAAACTATTTAAAGTCGATTTTATTTTGTTTCTTGCTCTGCTATATTGGGGTGTTTGCAGAGTGTTCGACGACTGGAACAGAAGCCTTTTTCTTCTGCTCAACCTTTTGTATCGCCTTCGAATAATACTCTTTCTGCATATCTTTGAAGAACTCTCTTAAAGGCTCCGGATTGCCCTAATTATACGCTTGTTTCAACTGGTTAAACTTACTAACCGGGAGATTCTACATAGCGGTATTAACATTCGCCATTATCTCGTCGTATTTTGGTTCTTCGCTACGTAACTATGCTTCAAGATTGTCAATATTCATTTGTCTGTTTATCATTGCGTTACGTTGATTAATGAGTGCCTGCTTTGCCTCTACAACCGCAGTAATGTGGTTGAAGTCCAATTCGGACAATTCTTCTGCACTCTTTAGCCCAAGTTGCCTTGCGGCTAAATCTTTCGCAATGTCGTTTAGAGTTTCTTTCTACTCTTGTGGTTCTTGTTGTGGTTGATATTGTGGTTGCTGATACTGCGGTCTATACTGTTCGAATTGACGCCGTTGTTCTGCCAACGCCTGCGTTTTCTACGTATAATCCCTTTGTCTCATATACCCACGCAATAATTCGTCTTGAGTTACCTCAATTTCTTCACCATCAACTTTAACCTTATATTTTGGCTCTCCTTGTTCGGATTCAGTACCTTGTTCTTGTTCGGTAGATTCTGGTTGTTCTTCTTCCTCATCGGCTTTAGAATCCTCCTCGTCCTTACTATCAAACTCGTCTGTGTTCCATTGAAGTTCGCCATTATCATCAAGATAGAACTCTGGCTCCGGGTCTTCCTTTTCCGGCTCTTGTGGAGTCCCTTCTTGGGGTTGTTCCACCTCTTGTTCTTCTTGAGTATCAACTTGTTTTTCTAATTCTTCCATTAATCCTCCTACCGAGTTTCCTACTGGAATTGTTCGGTTGCCTTTTCAATTCCAACCTAAATTTTGGTAATTAAATAAGGCTCTAACTATTTAATGTATTTTAAAACCGCCCTACGTTCTCTCATATCATCCGCAGGACAAGTCATTAAAAGATTAGTATGTTTTTCAATTTCTTCTTCAAAAAAACTATGTAAAAAGGCTACCGCCCCTTCTGCTTGGTAGCCTTCTTCAATAAGTTCTTGAGTTGTTTTAAGTCTTCTCATTAAAACGACCCGTCCTTTCTGTCTGGGTTAATAGATGCGGGCTACGGAGCCATTCTCTAAATAAATTGTTGCGTACTTAATCCCGCATTTTCTGGGGCTCCGGGGTCTGGATTTATAGGCTGTTTACCTTTGGACTATTGCTATTGTGCCTATTCCATAGCCTACTGTTTCTACGGTATACCCGCATTTTGTGCCGCCTACTACATTCCTTGTGTAACCATACCGTTCACTTGTTGTTGCAGGGCAGGAGGCATCATACCAGTTTCTTGTGCATATTGCATCATCATCAACATTTGTGGCGAAACGCCCATTAATTCTGCCTACTTAACAATATCTGAAGGGAAAACGAAATCAGATACGTTTTTATAGCCCAAAGATTCTACTAATCGCCCAAACGCATAAGCGATATGCTCTGGTGCGGCAAGACCAACCTACAAGAGTTGTGGGTACATACTCAACAATAATTGCATCGCCTATGCCTACTGTTGCTTGTTTCCTGCAACAACGCCTACGTTTACGGTAATGTCGATAGTCCCCTCTAAATCTTCCGGGTATATCGGCTTTGGCTTATCCGTAATACGAATAAAAGTCTACTCTGTAATATACATTTGGTTCATCTTAATCATATGCCGGAACAACTATTTAATGCCAGTCTCCGCAAAAATACGGGCAATCAATTCCAGTCTCTAATTAGATGCGTTCATAATCTGTGTAATACCAGTAGCGGTTTTATTAAGACTATTTGCATCCATACCTTGATTGTAGCGAGTAATACCCGTGCGATTTTCTTTCATCGTGTTCATATATTCAAGGAATTGGAATACTTGTGGCTATAACTGCTCTATCGGAGTCCACATAACAGACTCTTTTGGATTACCAGATACACGAACCGCTTTCTTCCCATCAATAAACTCATTCGGGTCTATTAATGTATCTATATTTATAAACGCCTATTTATTATTATTTACGGCGATATTATAAATAATCTGCTTCAAAAAAGCAGTATTTAAGTCTTGTAATTCGCCGACTAAATCGGCGATTCCCCTACGGGGGAACAACCTTAATGTATCACGGATAGGACTTATTACGAAGAACGGGTGTCTGCCCATTGTGTTTTCCTCTAAACGAACAATGGTATTGCCGACCATTGTAACGATTAAATCCTCTAAAATTCCATCGTTGTTAATGTCGGTTTTAACATAACATTCATATAAAAGAAACTCTTTCTTTGCATCCTCTATCCCGGCATCGTTTATCTTATCAAACGCCCTTGGATTTAAGTCCGTTTCATAATTGGTACGCTGAATAGAGCCATCTGTTCCCTCGTCTTCAAGAAGTTTGTCGATATTCTGGAACACCCCTTCCCGTTCTCTACGACGGAGATAGTCCAATTTGACTATTTTGCGATGTGCCACAAAACCAATATCTTCCAGAGATTTTGCTTCCGGGGAAAATCTAAATTCTGATGGCGGGATAACCTCAAGTTTTGGCTAATTCTTCGTAATATTAGTAGTTTCTTCGTATTCAACATTGAGAATTTCCGGGGCTATCTGTTCAACGGTAAGCACGTTTATGTTTGGGTTCATCTATATATTCATTAATTCTTGAGGACTCATAACAAGTTGTTTCGCCTCAACGGTAGATTCACGTTCCCAATAACATTTCACGATACCAAGATTATCTATTAAAGAATTCTTAATCCAATCATAGAAAATCAAAAACCCGTCGTTGCACCTCTCTAATTGGTATTTAATCAATTCAGAGTGGGCGGCGGCGGCTTTTTCGTCTTGCTCACTATTAACGCCTTGCAACTTACAAATATCTTCGTTCCCAAAGAATACCTTGATTAAAGATGGGATTGCCCATTCCACGGTATCGTGGAAATCGCTTGCGGTAACTTCAGAAATATTTGTCAAGTGAGGAAATTTCTTTTTATAGTAATGTGCGTCACTTTCATAAATTTTGTGTCGCTTTATTACATCCGGCTCAATTTCCTCTTCGTAATAATGGTCTGCCCTTTCAATTTCTCTTTTAATGTTTTCACGGATTTCCTCTAATTTCTCTTCGGAAATTCCGTATTCTTGCATAGTTGCTTCGGTTTCTTCCGGCTGCTGTACTATCACACCATCAGCCATTGTTTGTTCTTCAAACCCACCTTCTTGCGGAGTAGGAGGCATTTGAGAAACCATACTCTGTTGTAACAGTTGCTCCTCGCCCGGAACAACCCCGTTCATCATCAACTCTACATCTTCTTCTGGCATTTATCCACCTCCTTACATTGCCCCCGCATAAAGAGAGTTTTTAAATTTTGCATTTCTTTTTATGGGCGTAACGCTAATCTATTCTTGATAGGCAAGAGCGTCTAATAAGTCGTCGTGTACTCCGTGTGGAAACGCCAACATTTCGCCCTTTAATTCCGTCCACCACTCCCCTGCGTTTTCTGGAACCCATACGGAACCAGAAGAAAACCGGGGTTGCAGAGCAGAGATACGCTCTTCCTTTTTACGCTACGCCCTTAACTGCGTAATAGTAAAGAACATATTTCTTCGTGGCATCTCCTTCTCTAAAAAATGACTTAATGCCGCCTGATATGCGACCTTTTCTACACCCACCTTTTGAGGAGACCACTTGCCAACCATACGGAATATTTCATCAATCGTTTTTGTTGGGTCATAACGCCCATACGAACAATCAAGAATAAACCAGTGATTGTCTTTATTCACGCCAACCACCATTATTGCGGTAAAGTCGGCAGTTGCTTTTTGGCTTATAGCCAAGTCAACGGTCATAAAGACGTTTAGTTCTGGAATACGTAAATCCTTCCATCGGAACTCTTTAAAGTATTCCGTTTTGAATATCTATGAATCCGGCGAAATTGCTTCGCACATTCTTTCACGATACCAGATGTCAATTTTTCCTAACTTTTCGTATTTTTCTCTTTCCTCTTCTATAAATTCAGAGGTGTATTTTCCTTCCCAAGTCGGTTTTCCATCTTTGAGAATTGGCATCCGTTCTGCCTAAAATCCAAGATATTCTTTATTATTAATAACTCGCTCTATCAAACACGCCTCACCTAAATTGTTCCCAATCATAAAGATACGGCATTTCTTGCCCAGAAAAGCGATGTCTGATAAAAACCAGTTGTAGTCCTTCTCCAATACCGTCTCGGAGTTCATATCTTCTAAATCCTGCGGGTCGTCAATAATGATTAACTTCGGACGAGTTTCACCGTGTAACAGACCACGTACAGATGAGCCTTTGCCATACGCATCTATGCGTACATTTATCGGCTTGCCGTAAATGTCTTTAACGACAACCTCGAAAGTCTTATCGTTATTCTTTTTGACTTCTACAAGATTTGCACACAATTTAGGGTCTGCCAGATAATCTTCTGCCAAGTCTTTAAGACGGGCAGAAGCAAGAGTCTGGTTTGCCATTATGATTACGATAAAATCGTACTGTTTAGATGGGAAAACAAGTCTGTACAAAGAATGAGAACGAATTACGATTACCGATTTCCCGGATTCACGAAACGCCTCTTGGGCAAAATGTTTTCTGCCATTCAACAATATGTCAGACCACTCATAGTGAAACTATGCGGGTTCGCAATCATCTGGTTGCGGTAGAAAGATTTTGCGAAAGTCAACTAAAGACCTGTACGCCATCTATAGAGCAAGGGCTTCTTGTTCTGCTATTTTCTCGTGTTCTTCGCTTAACGTAGCAACCACCTCATTAAATCCGGGTTACGTTTCATTAGTTCCAACATCCTCGCCGCAACATTATCCACCAGTTCTTCAGAAGAAATGTTCAGTGTATTTTCCGAAATGCCGACATTATTATTCAAGAACAACATATGTACCAATTCGTGCATCAAAGACAACTTCATCGTCTGGTCTGTCAATTCAGACGAAATCAAAATTAATTGGTCGTCGCAACAAATCGCACCGTATGTTCTTGGAGATGGCGTCTAATCAATATATTTTGCGACCTCTTTCTCTGATAGAAACTTAATCGTATATTCGTAACAACCAAATTGAATTTTAGTAGTGAAACCACTGTCTCCCCACGTTTTAACTTTGCGTTTTTTCTTAGTAATAACTTTCTTTTCTTCTTCCACAATCCCTCCACTTTATTTGCTTTTGGCAAATAAAAAAAGACTGGCATTTAACCAGTCTTTTTCTTTATATATCCCATATTGGGTTATTTTTGGAGAAGCGTTAGTTTAAGAGCAACGCCTCGGAATCTCCCTATCGGACAATTTCCGACCCGCACAAAGGTTAAGGCACTGTCCTCACTATTAAATTGTATGGTCTTACGGTTTCCCTGCCATACTCGTACAGTATTATTTCTCCACTACTGGATAGTTTTCAACTTTTATATCGTTAAAAACAAAATTAAAAGCCGGGAGTTATGTAGATAGAAAAAGGGACTCTTGCGAGTTAGGTCTTATAAATAGAACTCTCGGCAGTGGCGGTCTGCGCAAGACCGTCGTTTCATCAACGCCTCTGCAACCTATTTTAACGTTCCTCCGTTCATCAAATACAACGGCAGAGGAGAGGAACGATGCTTATACGTGGAACATCCCCGTATAAGACCGACGGGACACGCATGTTACCCGTCCATTCAATTTCACTATACCCGTATAGGGTTAGGTAATATATATGTACCCGCCATATAGGTCGAGTCATAAACAAATTAAGGCGTTTTTTGGGGACAAACGCCTAAACCCATACAAACAAAAAAAATTTAAGGAGGTATAAGCCGGGTTCTTGCTTACACCGTAATAGTACCACAGAAAAAGTTTCTTGTCTGGTCACTTTGCCGACAAGTCAAATCTTTTCTTTTCTCTTCCCGTCTTATATAAGGGTTTCTTTGTCTCGCTACTCGCTCAACTTCAAAACCCTTACCACTGTATTCACTCGTTCACTCTCCGTGAACTCGTTCCTACGTGGTATCTCCTCTTTAATTCAACCGTTAGGTTGAAACCCCGTAGGGGTTATCCTCTTCTTGATTATAGGAGTCGCTCATACATTCCGTATTCGCTCCTCCTATAATATAACAGAAAAACTTTTCAATCGTTGCATTGTATACAAAATACACAAAAATACATTCCGTGAAATTACAAAAAGTGTAACAAATGTTACACTTCATTGTAAATTTTTTGTGAAATGTTTGCGGGGGTAAGTGATTGTTGTTGGAGTCCCTAACGGGACGAGGTTTTGGTTTTGTTGCGAATCTTTGCGGAATAAGTTCTCTTTATATATAAAAAAATGGGAACCCATTTTGATTTCGCATCACACACACACTCACACACACGTTTATATATACACACAACACACACAAAAATCCGCACACAAAAAAAACAAAAATACAAAATGACTTATTCTTTTAAGTCCGATAATCTGTATTATGTAACATCTATTAATGATTCGCTTAGTAACTGCCTTGCCCGGTCTGATATGGTGGTATTGATGTTAAAGGTAACGGGTGCTTCTTTTGGTGTTGTTATCCCGCCTCTGTCAAGCAGCCCAAGTATTAAATTACTTTTTACCTTTTCCGACGTTTTAGTATCGTCTATCATTTGTAATGCCTTCTCTAATAAATACGGAGTCGCAAGTGATAACTTTTCTCTTGTATCCTATTGGCTTTTAAGTAATTGTTCCTTAACAGGATTCATTCCTAATAGTTTCTCACAGTAATTAGCACTTAGTCCCATTTCAGAAGCCGTCTTTATTAAATCTCCTGCATTTTTGCGATATATTCTTACAAAGTCCCTCTGTCTTTTTGATAATTTTTCCTTCATTATATAGCCTCCTGCCTTCCGGCTCGTTTAATGCTTTCATATATAAACAAAAAAACCCTTTATAAATTGCCACCCGGAAACCCAAAAAAGCCCACAAAAAGGTTTACACTTTGCCAAAAAAGCCCACTACTTTGTCCCGGAAAATGTAACATTTTGTCACGAAATGATAAAATCCGATGTCACTTCGGCATCGATATTTGACAAGTCCCCGGAATTTGGTAAAATTTAGTTGACAAGTGAAAAGCGATAGCACGGAATCGTTGCCGGGACATATTCCCGGGAGTAGCCGGAAGCCCTACGAAGCAGTAGGAAACACCGAAACGCCACTCTGCTATCCGGGTGAAAAGCCTATAAGCCCGGAGGGACAACAGAACAACCGATAAGACCGGGAAGCCGGAGGGAAAACGTGGAGGCTGAAAACACAAAGCCCTGCTACACACTGTCACTTGAATGAATACCGCAACCCTTTTTCATAGTCGGAAACCGAAGCCCCGGGGCTGAAAAGCCCCCGGGCTTTTCCGGGGAAAGTCGAAAGACAATCCCGGGAAAAGTTCGGGAAACCGGGCTTTAAAAAAATTTGAGGAGGTCGTAAAAAATGACTATGGAAAACACAGTAGTAAACCACAATTATAAGGCGGAGGACGTTACAAAGGAAATTATCCCGGAATACGTTCACACCAAAACCGGGAATCACAGCCGGGGAATTATTCTTAAAATCCGTTTTGTAAAAGAGGAAAAAGGCACGAAGCCGGAAAACAGTGTAGGATTTGCCCGGTTCACCGATGCACTGAAAAAAGCCTGCAAAGTAATCGGAGTAAAGGCATATTACAGTGCCTTTATTACTCGGTACAAGAAGGACGGCTCTGGAAACTTTATCCGGGATGAGTACGGAGACAGGGTGAAAACTACCGAGGGAGGCTTTTTACTGGAGACGGCTCAGGATGGTTCTTTCGACCCGGCTCTTGCAGACGAAGCCCAGCGACTTTTCTATAAAGAGTTGCTGAAGGGCTTGAACGACGGGACGCTGAAGTTAGCACCGCCCAAAACCAAAAAGACCGCAACCGGGGAAGTCAAAAAACCCACAAAGTCGGATTTAGAATTAGAAATTATCCGGCTTAAAAAAGCCCTCGCAGAAGCGCAAGCAAATCAGAGCCACTAAACCGGGAAGCCGGGACGGAGCGAAGCCTCCGCCCCGGTTCTTTTTAATTGCTTTCATTCTATACGGATGGAGGCAATTAAAGGGAATCAATTCCCTATTTATGAAAAGGAGGGTTTTTATAGTGTTGAATTATGAAAAGGGCTTTTCTTATGCTATTTGTGGAGGCGACATCTACGGATGGAGAGTAACTATAAATGGCAAAAAACTCCCTAAAAAGTATCCCTCTCTACAGATGGCGAAGGGTATTGTTAATAAGCGTTATTTGTGGTATCTGAAAGACGCCGGGAGGGTATAACAAAGGAGGCAGGGTATAAAAGCCCTGCCCTCTTTTTTATAAGGGAGGGTATTTATGAAAAAGGATGTTTATAGGCGTAAAGTGATTAATCTTTTGCTTTATGTATGGTATCTTGCTATAGCCCTTTTTATACCGGGCGCAATACTCATTTTTATAGTGTTTTGTTTCTTGACGGGGTATAGGGCGCAGGGTATTTAAAGGTAAGGGTATTCTATATAGAGAGGAGGGTATTAATTGCATTATGTTCTGTTTCTGATATTCTTTGTAATTACTATTCTGAATTGAGGAGGGTATCAATGGACGACTTTTTAGAAACTCGTGTTTTAGATGATTAGTAAAACCGGGCAGGGTATCCCCTGCCCCTCTATAAAGCACCCTGCCTATATTATGGGGAGGGTGTTTTATAGTTCCTAAAATTTTAAAGAAAGGAGGTACTTGACTATGGAGGAGAGGCAAAACAAGGACGACCCGGCTTTAAGGGGATACTGGACTGTTTCAGAAGAAATAACTCCCGATGGCATCAAACTTATTAGAACTGTCTATGTAACAGAAGACGGAGATGTTTTCGGTTTAAATGGTGAAAACATCGATGAAGCCATTGAAAAAAGGAACAAACAAGAGGAGGGTATTTTGGATGAATTGCAGGAGGATTAGGATGAGGGACTCCTTACTATTGGTATCATACAATAGTTTGGTGGCTAAAGTCAACCTATCGGATTATAGTGTTACTCTTTATAAAGATTGGGATTATGGGCGGACGTCAGTCGGTCACGTTACAAGGTTTATAAATGCATATACACCTTTAAATGTATCCGGCAAGAAGGGTATTATGTCTGCCCTTAAAGAGGGAAAAATCACTATAAAGGAGGGTGTTCCGTATGAAAAGGATTTTAGTTGAGGGTATGTCAGACGTAACTTATGAAATGGAGTTGCGTAATAGTAGAGAGGTAGCCAAGTTTATACTTGATTTTCTCGACTATGCAGACGACAAAGATTTAATGATTGGTCACGTTAATGATGTAGTGGTGAGTGTATCGTTTACACATAGCGTAACGCATAAAAGAGTGACAATTCATATCCCGGGTG
>JAZQDA010000030.1:0-4869 GCA_045546535.1 Clostridia bacterium
AGAAGAAGAAGCAATACTGGATATGCTTCAATTCTGCAAGGAAAATCATCCGAATTTATCGGAAGCCAGGCTTTTAGAAATGTCGTCAAAAATCTCTTCGGCATACAAGAAGCTGCCGAAAAATTAAAAGACTCCGAAGGCAACACGCTTACCAAAGAACAACAAGAATATTTCAAAGACTCAAAGGTAAGGAATGAGAACGGCAATTTGCTTGTAATGTATCAAGGCTCTGCAGAAGATTTCACGGTGTTTGACCGCAAAAAGTCAAGCAATGCTAATTTGTATGGCAGAGGGTTCTGTTTCACCAAGAGTGAAAGTCACGCAAGCCAGTACGGAAACACAAGAGAATACTATCTCAACATTAAGCACCCTGTATCTACAACAGAAACTGCGATCAGCAAAACACAACTCCGCAAGTTTTTAGAGGCAGTGGCAGAGAACGAAGATTACAGTTTTGAAAACTACGGTTACGGTGCAACAGCTGATAGTGTTCTGCAATCGACCTACGGAAAAACAGACTTTCTTATGCTCAATGATGTCAGCCAAACTGCAATCGGCGATCTAGTTGAGGCGGTTGAGTTGTTTAATGAGGTGAATGGTACAGAATATGACGGTATTATACTCGATACCGAGACCATTACTTTTAATTCGGAACAGGCTAAGCTTACAAGCAATAAAAATCCTACAAGCAACCCCGACACTCGCTATTCGTTAAAAGATGAGCAATACACAGAAAGCGAATATCGCAATTTCGGTTGGGCAAGGGCAAACGATATCTTGAGTGCAGGTCAAAATGCGGACTATCGCTCAAAGTTTGCTGATGCAAAAGTTGGCAGGGCAAAGTTTTACAAAAGCAAACGGGGTGAATATATCATACCTGTTAGCGACATATATGATGCAACATTTGAAGGTGTCAATAATGTTCTTGTTTTTGCAAAAGGAACTATTACAAATCCTGTTATTACAAGTGTAATCGAAATATATGAATATGACGAAACAACTCTTGATAGAGTAAGGAGGAGAATTTATGACAGTGAGCGGAGAGGCGTTCAGCAAAAGACTGGAGAGCTATTCAGACGATACAATGCGTCTGATTTCGAGTTTCGACCAAATCAGCAAAGAACTGGCTCTGAAAGCGTTAGACATAGTAGCGACAACGGATACGGAGAAAGAAGTGGTGGAGAAACTTCATCAGTTAAAGAAAAAACAAAAGTAAACTACTCCCTCAAAGTCAACGGTAAAGATACAAAAACAGAGTATAATGAAAATATAAACCATTCATTGTATACCGACGAAGTAATGTTTTCTTCAAGGTATGAATCGTTAGACCAGGCTACACGAAACTTGTATGACCTTGCCAAGAGCGGCGATTTCAAATCGGCTTACAAATTGGTTTCACATCTTTTAAAAGAAGATGCTGAGGATAAAATTAGAAGCTTAGGAAACGATGTATATTTATTGCCTGTTATTGGCGCAGAGGAAACGAGTACAAATATATTGCCAAGAAGCATAGCAGAACATATTAGTGATAACACGGGGCAAAATGTTTTTAAAGGTATCGCTAAAGACAAACCAAGCAACAGCAGAAACAAAACGGTTTGGGGCAGAATGAAGGAAAATTATCCCTCATTTGTGTTTGATGAAAGATATAATATAAAGCAGAGTGACATTGAGGGCAAAAAGTTTGTTTTGATTGATGACAACTCGACAACAGGAAGAACATTTGTTGGTCTCAAAAATCTTCTTGAAGAAAATGGCGGTAAAGTTGTAGGTTATTATGCTTTAACAACAGGGCAAGACCAATCCGAAAAAATGATAACTACAAAGGAAACCTGGGAAGAACTATTAGGATTAGGCTTCAACAAGGTTAAAGAGTTTGCAGAAAAGGAAGGGATAAAGCGTGAAATATCAAGACCAGGACTCTCAGAACGAGAATCGCAAGAACTCATCAAGCAATTCAGAAGAGAGAACGCTATCTCCAAAAGAGGTTTCGAAAATGATACAAGAAGCGGAAACGGCGGCAGAGAACTACAGGAAATACAAAAGACAGATGGAAGCACAGAAAAAAGCAATGAAATAAGGGATTCCCTCAAAGGAACAGAAAAGAATATCCCTTTGCGAGATATTCCGAAGGTGCAGAAAGCGGTAGCAGACAGAAATGCCGAAGCGTTAGCCAAATATGTCGACAGTGGTGCAATAAGCACAGAGGTTTACCAACAGATTATAAAAGAGTTTGGTGCTATTCACAGAGGCGAAAATCCGAGCCGAGATGTGCAAGTGCCTCAAAGAACAGCCAAAGATAAAAAGGTGTCGCAGACAGTTCGCACAATTCTTGAGGCAGAGGCAACACCTGACGAAGCAGTACCGACCATTGAAAAAATGGTTGAAGACGGCATATTTTCTTATGATGTTTATACGGACAAACAAGCCATAAACGATGCGGAAAGTAATCTTAAAAAGCACGGTTGGGTACAAAGCCTTGATAAATGGCATGACGATGTGAAAAAAGGTGTGGTATCTAAACAACATACCGCAATGGGTTGGGCATTATACAACAATGCTGCAAACACCGCCGTTAACTCAACATCAGAAGACGAGAGAAAAACTGCAGTAGAAACTTCTCTTATAATTCTTGATGCTATGGTAAGACATCAGCGAAGTGCGGCCCAGGCATTACAGGCTACACGAATTTTAAAAAAACTTTCTCCCGAGACACAGTTATACGGTGTACAAAAAAGTGTGAATACCCTTCGAGAAGAACTAACTGAAAAGTACGGAGACAAGGCGCCTGACCTTAGAATTGATGAAGAACTTGCAGAGCAGTTTTTAAATGCAGAGACCGACGAGGAACGCGAAAAAATAGAAAAGGAAATTTATAAAGACATAGGCAGACAGATGCCAGCCGATTGGTTGGATAAGTGGAATGCTTGGAGATACCTTGCGATGCTTGGCAATCTTCGTGCGCATGGAAGAAACACCGTAGGTAATGCGGGGTTTGCTCCTGTGGTACTTGCAAAGGATTTGACCGCTACTGCAATAGAATCAATCGTTAATCGAGTGTCGACCAAAAAGATTGTTAGAGGTAAGTCGCTGATTACGGGAAATAAAACTGATAGAGCCTTACTAAAGGCAGCATGGAACGACTATTCTAATGTTGCCGACTTGGTTTCAAACGGGGGAAAATATAGCGATTCTGCAATGGCAAATAAAAACATCGAAGAGGGCAGACAAATATTTAAACTTAAGCCTTTGGAATGGGCGAGGAAGAAAAACAGTTCGCTCCTTGAAACAGAGGATATGTTGTTTTCTAAGCCCCACTATGCTTATGCATTGGCACAGTATTGCAAAGCAAACAATATTACCGCAGAGCAAATTGAAAGAGGCGTGGCAATTGCACCTGCGAGAGAATATGCAATTAAAGAAGCGCAAAAAGCAACATACAAAGACACAAACGGATTTTCAGAATTCATAAGCAGACTTGGCAGAAGCGGAAAAGCAAATCAGAACAAGTGGGAAAAAAGAGGACGAACTGTTGTAGAAGGTATCCTTCCGTTCAGAAAAACTCCCGCAAACATATTAGTGCGTGGTGTCGAATACAGTCCTTTGGGACTTCTTAAAAGTTTGACCTATGACCTTAAAAAAGTGGCAAAAGGAGAAATGGAAGCATACGAAGCAATAGACAATATCTCTGCGGGGTTAACAGGCACAGGACTTTTGGCGCTTGGTATTTATTTGACGGCACAAGGACTTGTCAGAGGACACGGCGAAGATGAAGAGAAAGAGAAAGAGTTTAAAGAGTTATTGGGGCATCAAAGCTATTCCCTTGAGACACGAGACGGAAAGTCATACACATTAGATTGGCTTGCTCCTGAAGCATTGCCTTTCTTTATGGGTGTCAACATTTATGAAATAAACAGCCGAAAAAAACCTGATGAAATGATGACTATGTCCGATATGATAACTGTAGCAACGAGAATTGGTGAGCCAATGCTTCAAATGTCTTGCTTGCAGGGAATAAACGATGCTCTTGAGAATATAGGTTTTGCCCAATCTCAAGGCAGTACAGGACTTATGTCGTTCTTGTCAGGCGCGGCTACAAGTTACCTTACACAAGGAATACCTACTCTTTTGGGACAAGCAGAGCGTACAGGTGAGGAAAACAGAATGACAACATTCACAGAAAAGAATGGTTTTCTCACAAACGATATGCAATATACTCTGGGAAGAGTAAGTGCAAAAATTCCATTTTGGGATTATAACCAAATACCATATATTGATGCGTGGGGAAGAAAAGAGGCGTCGGGGACGGCACTAAAAAGAGGATTTAACAATTTTCTCAACCCTGCTTATACTTCAACAGTTGAACTAGGTGATATGGAAAAGGAATTGCTTCGCCTCTACGAAAAAACAGGAGAAAATGCAGTATTCCCGTCAAGAGCGGATAAGTATTTCACAGTTGACGGTGTGCGTAAAGACCTAACCGCAGACGAATATGTGAGATATGCAACATTAAAAGGTGAGAAATCTTATAAGTTAGTTTCCGACTTGGTTCAGAGCAAATCATACAAGTCCCTAGATGATGCAGAAAAAGTAAAGGCTATTGAAGATGCATATGACTATGCAAATCAGAAGGCAAAGGAGACTATAAGCAATTATAAACCTGCCACTTGGGTTAAGAAAGCAGATGAATTTGGTTCTAATACCGAAAGTTATCTCTCCTTTAGAGCAGAGGTTGGTAATATCAAAAGCAAAAACGGGAATGAGATTTCCAAGCAGGAGGTTGTAGACATAATAATTGATATGGCACAAAATGATTCGGAAGCGTGGAAAATGTATTTGTCAATGTATGATAGTGATAGAGATGTGTAC
>JAZQDA010000031.1:0-4821 GCA_045546535.1 Clostridia bacterium
AAAAATTATATTTTTAATATTCTATTATATTCTATTAGGAGAATGTTGAGAATATAATTTTTATTTGATAGAAACTCTCCGCAGAGAGTTTCTACCTCTGGGAACGCCCGCAGGCGTTCCTGTTCCGAACGGAATACAGCAGGAAAAAAGATGTTTTCCCATCTGGAAAACTCGGTGCCGTTAGGCATTCTTCCTGCTGCTTGCCCCGATTTGAAATGCCGTCTGGATTCGGCATTTGAAAGAGTGGGTATGTAGTGAGGAACAGGAATGACTGCTTTCGTAAATTCTTATCCTTTCAATATTTCAAAGAAAAATGCCGAACTGACTTGGTGGGGGTCAATTCGGCATTTCTTTTCAACAATTTTTAAGATAATTATTTAATTTTCTATAAAATTATGGACTTTTGCTCTCTAAAGTGATATAATATATTTTGGTAAATTCTAATGCAAAGGAGAGAGTACGATGCCAAGAGTAAAATCCGAGTATGAAGTTGAATCTCTGTACATAGACAGACTAATTGAAATGGGGTATGACTATATACCCATGAAGAACTATGATGATGTCTGTGCTAATTTCAGAAAGCAGTTTTGCAAATTGAATAGCGATGAACTGCAAGCAGCAAAAGGCGTCGCTGAACTCTCTGATTCTGAGTTTGACAGAGTTATGATTCGACTTGAGAACCATACTATTTATGAGTCTGCCAAGATTCTTCGTGAGAAGTGGGTACTGGAACTAGATAACGGCAAAACTATCTATGTTCAGTTCTTTACAAGTGACGATACAAGAAACACTTATCAAGTGACCCATCAGATAACAATGGACTCTGCCCACAAGGGAGATGTCCTTTATAAGAACAGATATGATGTGACCATTTTTATCAATGGTCTTCCTCTGGTTCAAACGGAATTAAAGAGACCAGGCATTGAAATCAATGAAGCGGTCAATCAGATTAACCGTTATCGCCGTTTCTCTTTCAAAGGCTTGTTTCGTTTTATACAGTTGTTTATTATCTCGAACTCCACAATGACCAAGTATTGTGCCAATATCAACGAAAACAACCAATTTGGCAATAAGCAGGACATTTTGAAGTCTTTGACTTTCTTTTGGACGGATGAGAATAATGTTCGAATTAACAAGTTGATGGACTTTACCAATGAATTTTTGCGTAAAGCCCATATAACAGAAATGCTGGATAAATACTTTGTTATTAAGGATACTGAGCCAGTTCTTATGGTAATGAGACCGTACCAAATTTATGCAGTCAAGAAAGCCTTTGACCGCATTATGATGTCCAGTATGAATGGCTATGTGTTCCACACGACGGGTTCTGGCAAAACGCTGACTTCGTTTAAGTTGGCATCCTTGCTCCGTGATGACAGAAGAATTGATAAGGTTTTCTTCTTGATTGACCGCAAAGACCTCGATGACCAGACTGTAGATGAGTACAACAGTTTTGAAAAAGACTGCGTTGATAACACAGACAATACCCGTAGTCTTATTAGAGCATTAAAGGATTCTTCAAAAACTTTAATCATCACTACCATTCAAAAGATGGCAACCGCACTTCGCTCTGACAAATACGTTAAAATTATGGATGAGTTCAAGGAACGAAAGTGTGTTTTTATTATTGATGAGTGTCACCGTTCTCAGTTCGGAAAGATGCATGCTCAAATTCGCAAACATTTCCAGAACTCTAATTACATTGGATTTACTGGTACGCCTATTTTTCCCGAAAACAAGGGACCACAGGGGCAGACTACTGCTGATGTCTTCCACTCTGGAAAGATAGACCCTTGTATTCATAAGTACATGATTAAAGAGGCTATTGCGGACGGCAACGTACTTCGTTTTTCTGTCGAGTATATGAGAAGCGTATCTGTTAAAAGTATTGCTAACCCCACCATCGATATATCTTCTATTGACGATGAAGAATATTGCAGAAGACATAATATCAATCTTGACGACTGGTATCACAATGACGAACGACTTGCCGCTATAGCAGACGACATTCTGGGGCACTTAGACCAACACACCAGATTGGAAAACGGTAATGTTTATACGGCACTCTTTGCCATAGACAAGATTGAAACCCTTGTTAAATATTACAAGTACATGAAGGAGCACAACCCAAAGGGGTACAAGATTGCTGCCATATTCACATATCAGGCAAATCAGGATATGGAAGAAAGCCCCGACAAACACGCCGCCGAACACCTTGAGTCCTGCATGAAAGACTACAATGAAATGTTCGGTACAGATTATGACCTCAGCAAGTTTGATGCTTATCGCAAGGACATTTCCAAGAGAATGAAACAGAAAGAACTACCTCAAGTAGATATTCTGCTTGTTGTCAATATGTTCTTGACTGGCTTTGACAGCAAGCCTACAAATACGCTGTACCTCGATAAGAACCTTGTCTGGCATACTTTGGTACAGGCATATAGCCGTACAAACAGAGTTGATAAAATAACAAAGCAGTTCGGACAAATCGTGACATATAGAAATATCAAGAAAGCACAGGACGCAGCACTTAAACTGTATTCTGGTGATGGAGACCCGAACGCATACTTGTTGCAGTCCTATGACTTCTATGTTGCTGCCTATTATAAGCAAGTAGAGGAACTGAGGGGTATTGTAGAAACTACTGATGATGCAGGAAACTTGCAGTCCGAAGATGATATTCGTGCTTTTGTATTTGCATTTAGGGCGATTGCAGGAACACTAAGTACCTTGAAGACTTTCTCTAAATTTGATTGGGCAGACCTTGCTCCCGTTTTGGATGAAGATGAGTATGCCGATTATAAGTCGTGGTATCTGTATTATTACGACCAGAATAGGAACGGCGGTGGGAAATCCACCGTACTTGCAGACATCGATTTTAACATTGAACTTGTCCGTACTGACAAAATCAATGTTGTCTATATCCTTAATTTACTGAAAGACATTAACCGTGGAGACCAGTCTGAAATGGAGAAATCCATTGACCTTATCCTGCGTGAAATCGAGCGTTCTGACAATGAGAAAATGCGATACAAAAAGGAAATTATGAAGTCCTTCATCCAGTCTCGTTTCTTCGAGTTAGACCCAGAAGCGGATATTATGGATGCATATAGCGAATACGAAAAGGAAGTGCTGCAAGCAGACATTGAGACCTTTGCTGCGGAGAACAGTCTATCCAATGACTTTGTTTCAGCAAACCTCCATCAGTATTTCATGGATGCAAAAGGCACTACTAAGGAAGCGTTAAGACAAGCTCTCGTTTCAGAGGGGATAACGGGGCTTTTGAAAATCACTTCTCTTATCAATAAAATACTGGCTTTCTTTGCTGAATGTTATAACAAATTCACAGCCGATGGCGAGTAAGTAAAGGAGAATGCAGTTATGGCAAATACTGTTCAGAAGCAGTCGCAAGAACTGGCAAACCAACTCTGGGCGATTGCAAATGATTTACGGGGCAACATGGATGCTTCCAAATTCAAGAATTATATCCTCGGTGTTATCTTTTACAGATACCTTTCTGAGAGAACCGAGAACTATATGAACGACCTTTTGAAAGACGATGGCATTACATACAGAGAAGCATTGAAGAACGAAGAATATGCTCCTACCGTTATGGAATGGTCTATCGAACACTTGGGTTATATCATTAAACCTAAATATCTTTGGTCTTCTCTGGTCAATGAAATCAATGGCAATGAGTTTTCTATCGAACACTTTGAAAAGGCAGTTTCTGCTCTGGTAGCATCTACTATCGGACAGGAATCCGAAGCAGCCTTTGACAAGTTGTTTGATGATATGAACTTGCAGGACAAAGACCTTGGCAAAGAGGTTTCTGAGAGAACAGAACTGATTGCAAAGGTTATCTTGAAAGTCAATGACATTTCTTTCTCTGTCGATGATGCCAAGATGGATGTTCTGGGAACCGCCTACATGATATTGATTTCACTATTCGCAAGCGATGCTGGTAAAAAGGGAGGCGAATTTTTCACGCCAACGTGTGCTTCCATCCTCCTTGCTCGTTTGGCAACAGTAGGTTTGGATGAGGTCAAGAATGTTGCAGACAGTTGTGCTGGTTCTGGTTCGTTGTTGCTTGAGGTTCAGAACCATCTTTCAACCAAGAAAGTCGGTCATTTCTACGCAACCGAGAAGAACGGCAGCAACTTCAATCTGCTTCGTATGAACCTGTTAATGCACGGCGTTCCATACAAGGTATTTACCTGTTATAACGCTGACTCCATCAAAACAGATAATTATTATGAGGACGGAGAACCCATCTATTTTGATGTACAGGTGGAGAACCCCCCTTATTCTGCAAAGTATGACCAGAACCCGAAACTGCTGGATGACCCAAGATTTTCTTCCTGTGGTGTCATTGCTCCCCAGGGCAAGGCCGATTTGATGTTTGTTCAGAGCATGGTCTATCATATGGCAGACGATGGTAGAATTGCTGTGCTGCTCCCAAGTGGTGCTCTTTCTCGTGGTAAGCAAGGCAAGAATGGCAAGAAGAACGATGCTGAGTATGACATCCGTAAGCATCTGATTGAAAACCTCAATGTTGTTGATGCTATCATCGGCCTTCCTGCAAAGATGTTCCACGGTGCGAAGTTACCTGTTGTCGTTATGGTTCTGAAAAAGAAGCGTAATGGCAATGCGAACAATGTTCTGTTCATTGATGCAAGTAAATACTTCTCTACAGAGAAAACCATGAATGTAATTACTGAAACGGACATTGATAGAATTGTTGATGCATATACGGAAAGAACTGAGGTTGAGAGATTTGCTCATCTTGCATCTTTAGATGAAATTCGCAAAAATGACTAC
>JAZQDA010000032.1:0-1622 GCA_045546535.1 Clostridia bacterium
GCACTTGTTGCGTGGATTGATGAAACTATCGACAATGCTTTGAAAACTCTCCGTGAAATCGTTGCTATGAACAAAGAGGAAGCGGTAGAGGCTGATGTCGAAAACGCAGGTTAAAATTTAATAATATGATACGAGAGACCGCCTATCCGGGCGGTCTTTTTGTATATAGAAAGGAGAACTTTGAAAATGAGTTTGAAAGGTTCAAATAATGCAGAAAAGATTTGGAACTTCTTTAAAGACAGAGGATTCAACGATTACGGATGTGCTGGACTCATCGGCAATATGAACGCCGAGTCTGCTCTTAATCCTTTGAATTTGCAGAATAACGGAAATAAAACACTTGGAATGACCGATGAGGAATTTACCGCAGCGGTTGATAGCGGAGCATATGCAAAGGACACCTTTATCCACGATGGATATGGCTATGGGCTTGTGCAACACACCTATTACACAAGAAAGAAAGCACTTTATGAATTTGTGAAAAGTGCTGGCAAGTCAATCGGTGATTTGGAGACACAACTTCTGTTCATTTATAAGGAACTCACAGAAAACTACAAGTCTTTGGTGACTACTCTTAAAACCGCAACATCCGTTCTCGAAGCATCTAATGCGGTTCTTTTAAAGTATGAGAGACCCGCTGACCAAAGCGAAACAGTCCAGAAACGCAGAGCAAGTTATGGTCAATCTTATTATGACAAATATGCAAATAAGACCACAACTTCTACAAGCACAGAGTTGAAGTATGGAGAAAACGACATTGTTGATTTTACTGGAACTGTGCATTATGCAAGTGCAAATGCTGTATCTGGTTCTGCTTGCAAGGCTGGCGTTGCGAGGGTATCAAAGACCGCAAAAGGGTCACATCCCTATCATTTAATCAGAGTCTCTGGTGGCGGCTCTACCGTTTACGGTTGGGTGGATGAAGCCGACATCAAGGGATTACACAAAGAAAATACAACCGATGAAACAGACAAACAGACTGGAGGTACAACTATGGGATTTACAAACAGTAGTTTAGTTTCGTACACAAAAATCAGCCCCAACAGAACCAAAAATCGTAACCACGCTATCGACACGATTACGATTCACTGCGTTGTAGGTCAGTGTTCGGTTGAAACACTTGGTAATATTTTTGCACCTACTTCAAGACAGGCTTCTTCAAACTATGGTGTTGGTTATGACGGTAGAATTGGTATGTATGTTGAAGAAAAAGACCGCTCTTGGTGTTCTTCAAATGCAGCAAATGACCATAGAGCAATTACCATTGAAGTAGCAAGCGATACAACTCATCCTTATGCCGTTAAAGACAAGGCTCTTGCCGCTCTTATTGAGTTGGTTGCCGACATCTGTAAGAGAAATGGCATTAAGAAACTTGTATGGTCTACAAACAAAGATGATAGAGTAAACCACAGAAATGGTTGCAATATGACTGTTCACAGAGACTATGCAAACAAGTCTTGTCCGGGCGATTACTTATATAACAAGCACGGTTATATTGCAGCGGAAGTCAATAAGAGACTTGGAGTTACAGAATCAGCAACTCCTGCTCCTACTACACCTACTCCCGCTCCCTCTACTTCAAAATTGCAGTTCAAAGAGGGCAACATTGTAAACTTCGCAGG